>NZ_QKNZ01000044.1:0-35779 GCF_014156605.1 Flavobacterium sp. SOK18b | reverse complement strand
ATTTTTGAAAAAATAAATTATTAGGTCTCAAATTTTTAAAAAAAAATGAAACAGACATATTTAAAAGTATATTGATCGTAATTTATTCATAAACAAAATTTAATGCTTTTTTGATTGTATCCTTTTATTATTTAGGTCGAAAAAAAAAATCTCACAGATTATGCCTGAAATGGATAAAAAAATGCCTCTCTAAAACAGAGAGGCATTTTCTTATAATGTGTACTTACTTTGCAATTAAGAATATATTATAAACGATACTTTAATTTACTTTGTAAATAACAATTCTCGATATTTAGTCAAGGTCCAAATTTCGTTATCAACTAGTAACTCTAGTTTATCACAGTGGTTTCTAATAATCTCAAAATAAGGTTTTACTTTATTACAATACGCTTCGGCCATTTCTTGAGCATTTGTTAAAGTATTTGCTTTTCTTCTTTCATCTGTCATTTCTTCAACTTTTGAATTTATCCCTTCAATATGTCCCGAAATTTCTTTGATAAGATTAATTTGTTCTTTTGCAATCGTTTCAAAATCAGCTCCAAAAATATCTTTCAACCCTTTAACATTGGCAATCAACGTATTTTGGTACTTAATAGCAGTTGGTATAACATGATTCTTAGATATATCTCCTAGAACTCTACCTTCTATTTGTATTTTTTTAGTGTATTCCTCTAATTCAATTTCATATCGTGCCTCCACTTCTACATGATTCATGATGTTTAACTCTGAGAATAAATCTAAAGACTGCTTAGAAATTCTAGCTTTTAAAGCTTCAGGCGTAGTTTTAAAATTACTTAAACCGCGTTTTTTTGCTTCAACTTCCCATTCTTCGCTATAGCCATCTCCTTCAAAAAGAATTTTTTTAGACTGCTTGATGTATTCTCTCAAGACATTAAAAATAGCATCATCTTTTTTCATGTCTTTCAAGTCAATTAAGGCATCAACCTCAACTTTAAAGTCTCTCAATTGTTTAGCAACAATAGCGTTTAATGTTGTCATTGCATTAGAACAATTGGCTGTTGACCCTACAGCTCTAAATTCAAATTTATTTCCTGTAAAAGCAAAAGGCGAGGTTCTATTTCGATCTGTATTGTCAAGAAGTACATCTGGAATTTTTCCTACTACGTTCAATTTCAAATCTGTTTTCTCCTCTGGTGATAATTTTCCTGCTGTTACTCCTTCCAGTTCTGCTAATACTTTTGTAAGTTGCTCTCCAATAAATACTGATATAATTGCTGGAGGAGCTTCATTGGCGCCAAGCCTATGATCATTACTAGCCGATGCAATGGCAGCTCTTAGTAAAGATTCGTTATCATTAACGGCTTTAATAGTATTGATAAAAAAGGTTAAAAACTGTAAATTACTCATAGGAGTTTTACTTGGACTCAACAAGTTAACCCCAGTATCTGTTGCCAAAGACCAGTTATTGTGCTTTCCAGATCCATTTACTCCTTTAAAAGGTTTTTCATGAAACAATACTTTTAAGTCATGGCGTTCGGCTACTTTTTGCATCACATCCATCAACAAACAATTGTGATCAACTGCTAAGTTGGTTTCTTCAAAAATGGGAGCCAATTCAAATTGATTAGGAGCAACTTCATTATGACGTGTTTTTACTGGAATTCCAAGGAGCATACACTCTTGCTCCAAGTCTCTCATATAGGTAAGCGCACGTGTAGGAATGGATCCAAAATAGTGATCATCTAGTTGTTGTCCTTTTGCGGAAGTATGTCCAAGAAGTGTTCTTCCAGTCATGATTAAATCAGGACGAGAATTAGCTAATGCACTATCAACCAAAAAGTATTCTTGTTCCCAACCCAAAGTGGCGGTCACTTTTTTCACATTTTTATCAAAATATTTACAAACTTCTGTTGCTGCTTCATCCATAACCATAAGCGCACGCAAAAGTGGTGTTTTATAATCTAAAGCTTCGCCGGTGTACGAAATAAATACAGTAGGTATGCAAAGAGTTGTTCCAAAGATAAATGCTGGTGATGTAGGATCCCAAGCCGTGTAACCTCTGGCTTCAAATGTATTTCTGATTCCTCCATTTGGAAAACTAGAAGCATCAGGTTCTTGTTGAACTAATTGTGCACCACCAAATTTTTCAACAGGATCACTCCCGTCATGAGATGTTTCAAAAAAAGCGTCGTGTTTTTCAGCAGTTGTTCCTGTAAGCGGCTGAAACCAATGTGTATAATGGGTTACTCCTTTTGCAAGTGCCCATTCTTTCATACCCATCGCAATGTAATCTGCTAATTTACGGTCAATTTTGGTTCCGTGTTGTACCGCACTTTGAATTCCTTTTAAAGCATCCGAAGTTAGGTATTGCTTCATTGCCTTTTCATTAAAGACATTTGAACCAAAAATTATTGATTTTCTACCTGTTTCATCAAATTGAACGGGCTTTCTAGTCGATGCTTCTCTCAAAGCTTGAAAACGTAATGTTGGCATGTTTCGTTTTTTTAAAATTAGTTTAAATCCAATAGATCAAAATCAAATATACTCAATAATTGCATAAAAAATAAAAGGAAGTACTTTATGAATTTACATAATTAAGCCCTGCAAAAATACGTATTTTTTAATTCACCCCCTATAAAAATACCGTTTTGAAAAATATTATGCCATTTAAAATAAAAAACACCCCCATTTTTACAGTATTTAAAAAAATATTTTACTTTTGTGCCAGCAATTTTACGAAGTAAATCTATAAAGACATGGCAAAAATTAAATTAGAGTACATTTGGTTAGATGGATATGAACCAACACAAAACCTTAGAAGTAAAACTAAAGTTGAAGAGCACGAAAATTTTCAAGGAACTCTTGCAGAAATAGGAAACTGGTCATTTGACGGTTCCTCTACAAGACAAGCTGAAGGTGGTTCGTCTGATTGTTTATTGGTACCAGTAGCAATCTATCCTGATCCTACTCGTATTAATGGATATCTTGTTATGACCGAAGTTATGAATGCAGATGGTACTCCTCATGCTTCAAACGGAAGAGCAACTATAGATGATGATGGTGATTTTTGGTTTGGTTTTGAACAAGAGTACTTTATTATGGATACCAAAACTTTATTGCCTTTGGGTTTCCCAATTGGAGGTTATCCAGCACCACAAGGAATGTACTATTGCTCAGTAGGTGGAAAAAACACACATGGAAGAGCACTTGTTGAAGAACATGCAGACCTTTGTATAGCAGCTGGAATCAACTTTGAAGGAATCAATCAAGAAGTTGCTTGTGGCCAATGGGAATTTCAATTGTTTGCTCAAGGTGCAAAAAAAGCAGGAGACGAAATTTGGGTAGCACGTTACTTATTGGATCGTTTGACTGAAAAATACGGCTACTATATTGAATACCACCCAAAACCTCTAGGAGATACAGATTGGAATGGATCTGGAATGCATGCTAACTTTTCTAATGAAGTTTTAAGAACATGTGGTTCTCAAGAAATTTATGAAAAAATATGTGAAGCTTTTAGACCTGTAACGGCTGAACACATTGCAGTATATGGTGCTTACAACGACTTGCGTTTAACAGGTAAGCACGAAACAGCTTCAATTCATGATTTCTCTTATGGAGTTTCAGACAGAGGTTGCTCAATACGTATTCCTTTAATGACTGTTCAAAAAGGATGGAAAGGATGGCTTGAAGATCGTAGACCAGCTTCAAACGGTGATCCATACAAAATTGCAGCTAGAATTATCAAAACAGTAAACTCTGCTTTGTAATTTTGAATACTATATTTTTTTGAATCAAAATGCCTTCCATAACGAAGGCATTTTTTTTACACCAATTTCAAAGAGTTACTGCCCTCAACTTTATTTTCAATAATCTTCTTGTTTCAAGATTCTCGAAGTATCTTTGCGCTACATTTTAAAATAACTTTTATGATTGTTTGGATCTCTTTCTTAGTAGCAGTTCTAATTTTTCTAGCATTAGACTTGGGAGTATTTAATAAAAACCCACATATCATTAGCTCAAAAGAAGCTGGGAAATGGACCGCAATATGGGTTACATTATCGTTTTTGTTTTCTGGAGTAGTGTACTGGTTGTACTCCACAAATTACATTGCTAACCCAGATGCACTTAAACCTAGTGCTGCTGCCATGAAATTTATTACAGGGTATTTAATTGAACTCTCCCTAAGTATTGACAATATATTTGTGATAGCCATAATTTTTGCTGCTTTTAAAATTCCACAAAAATACCAGCACCGCGTTTTGTTTTGGGGTATATTAGGTGCTATTATTTTTAGAGGTTTAATGATTTTCTTTGGTGTTATGCTTATCAATAAGTTCACTTGGATGACTTACATCTTTGGTTTGTTTCTTATTTATACCGCTGCAAAAATGCTTTTTAGTGGAGAGGATGAACAATTTCAACCTAAAAAATCTTTTGTTTACAAGGCATTAAAAAAAGTCATTCCAATTTCTAATCACATAGACAAAGAACATTTTTTTGTAAAAAGAAGACATATTACAGCTGCAACCCCATTATTTGTATCGCTTATTGTAATTGAAGTTATGGATGTAGTTTTTGCAATTGATAGCGTACCCGCAATTCTTGCTATTACAAACGATCCTTTTCTTGTTTTTAGTTCTAATATTTTTGCCATACTTGGATTGCGATCTATGTATTTTTTTTTAGCAAATATGCTTGCAAAATTCAGCTATCTAGAATACAGTCTTATTGCTATTTTAAGCTTTGTAGGACTCAAAATGTTACTGCACGACTTTATTAAATTACCAGAATGGGCTTCACTTGCTTTTATTGCAGTTGCGCTTCTACTTGGTATTGGAGTTTCATTATTTAAAAGTAAAAATTCTGAAGAGTAAAGCATTCATTTTATACCACAAAAAAAGGAAATCTCACGATTTCCTTTTTTTTATGAATATAATTTAAATTACAAAGTGATCTTTTTAACATCGCTTTGTTGAACTTTTAAAGCTGACATCACTGCATTTATATCATTCTTATTGACTGTTTTTGCAAAACCATCTGGAACAATAACTATTTTAAACGTTTGGTTTTGAGTCCAATCAGGTGATAAGGTATTCAAACTAAAATTAGCAGTTAAAAACAAATTGACATTAAATCTGGTATAATCAAAATTATAATCCAGCTCTCTACCATTGTCAAGATAATAAGTCTGTGGCATCAATCTCCAGATATCTTGACCATTAACTACATCAAACAAATGGTACACTAATACAGAATCAAATGATCCTATTGGCGGATCAAAATCTACTATTTTACTATATCCATTACCTGGACCAAAAGAAGTCGTGACTTCAAAAACTTCTGTTCTTGGACCATCTTCGTACACTTCTGTAACTTCGCAACTTTGTAGTGTCATCATCCCGATGAATGCTAAAAATAGAGTAATATTTTTCATGGTTATATAAATTTTAGTTGTTATTTTAAATTCTATTCATGAACTGTGCCAAACTTTATTTTACAAATGACATAGCTTTAAATGAATTTAAAACAACATAATACAAAACCCTAAAAAACAGCAATTTATAAATTATTTTACTGTGCGATTAGTGACATAAAATTTAAAAAAATACTTAGATCACAAGTGAAATCCACTATAATGAGTTAACACCATAAAAAAAGACCTTTCCGTAGAAAGGTCTTTTTCATTATAATAAAAATTAAAACTTACATATTGCGTCTGTACTGACCTCCTACTTCAAACAAGGCCGCCGTAATTTGTCCTAATGAACAAACCTTTGTTGCTTCCATCAAGTGTTCAAATAGATTTTCATTTTTAATAGCCGCTTCTTGAATGCTATTCAGTTGTGCATTCACCTTATCTTGATTAGATTGGTGAAGATTATTCAACATATCAATCTGGTATTGTTTCTCTTCTTCGGTAGCACGAATTACTTCAGCTGGAATTACGGTTGGCGATCCTTTAGAACTCAAGAAGGTGTTCACACCCACAATTGGGAATTCACCGGTATGTTTTAAGGTTTCATAATACAAACTTTCTTCTTGAATTTTACTACGCTGATACATTGTTTCCATAGCACCTAAAACTCCTCCACGCTCGGTAATTCTATCAAATTCTAGTAATACCGCAGCTTCAACAAGATCTGTTAATTCTTCGATGATAAAAGCTCCTTGAATTGGGTTTTCATTTTTGGCTAGACCTAATTCCTTATTGATAATCAACTGAATCGCCATGGCACGACGCACACTTTCTTCCGTAGGTGTCGTAATAGCTTCGTCATACGCATTGGTATGCAATGAGTTACAGTTGTCATAAATAGCGTATAAAGCTTGTAATGTGGTACGAATATCGTTGAAATCAATTTCTTGTGCATGCAACGAACGTCCAGAAGTTTGAATGTGGTATTTCAACATTTGCGCTCTTTCATTGGCGCCATATTTTATTTTCATGGCTTTCGCCCAAATTCTACGCGCTACTCTACCTATTACAGCGTATTCTGGATCTACTCCATTCGAAAAGAAGAACGATAAATTAGGTCCAAAATCATTGATGTTCATGCCACGGCTCAAATAATATTCCACATAAGTGAATCCATTAGAAAGGGTAAAAGCCAATTGTGTAATTGGGTTTGCACCAGCCTCAGCAATGTGATATCCCGAAATAGAAACCGAATAAAAGTTTCTAACGTTTTTAGTAATAAAGTATTCCTGAACGTCACCCATTAACCTTAGTGCGAATTCAGTAGAAAAAATACAGGTATTTTGAGCTTGATCTTCTTTTAAAATATCAGCCTGCACTGTTCCACGCACTTGTGATAAGGTTCTTGCTTTAATATCATTGTAAATTTCCATAGGCAAAACCTGATCTCCTGTAACTCCCAAAAGAAGTAACCCTAAACCATTATTTCCTGCAGGTAAATCACCTTGGTATTGTGGTCTTTCTACCCCTTTTTGCTTGTAAATAGCTTTGATTTGAGCAGCAACTTCAGCTTCAAGGTTATTTTCTTTGATGTAAATTTCGCACTGCTGATCGATTGCAGCATTCATAAAAAACCCAAGCAGCATCGGAGCTGGTCCGTTGATCGTCATACTAACCGAAGTCATTGCATGAACTAAATCAAAACCTGAATACAACTTTTTAGCATCATCTAGACAACAAATAGAAACTCCGGCATTACCAATTTTTCCATAAATATCTGGACGCACATGCGGATCATTACCATACAAAGTCACACTATCAAAGGCCGTAGAAAGCCTTTTTGCTGGCAATCCAGCACTTACATAATGAAAACGTTTGTTGGTTCTTTCTGGCCCACCTTCACCAGCAAACATTCTTGAAGGATCTTCTCCTTCACGCTTAAAAGGATATAAACCTGCAGTAAAAGGAAATTCTCCTGGAACATTTTCCTGTAGACACCAGCGTAAAATATCGCCCCAAGCTTTGTACTTTGGCAAAGCAATTTTCGGAATTTGTGAATGCGATAATGACTCGGTATGGGTGGCCATTTTAATTTCGCGATCACGTACTTTAAACGTATAAACCGGATTTTTATACTTGTTTACTTTTTCATCCCAAGTTAAAACAATCTCCCAGTTGTAGGGATCTAAATCCATTTTTACTTTTTCAAACTGATTTAGTAAAAGATTTAAGAATATTTTATTTTCGGCAGCACCCGCTTTTTCAAGTTCTATAGCAGTTGGTAGAACAGAATCATCATTAATTCCTGCTTTGTTCAGCTCCGGTGTTTTATTAGCAACCGTTTCAATGGTTTTGTAAATACCATATAATTTTTGAGCAACTTGTTCTTGGCTTAAGGCAGTCACATCATATTTGCGGTTACTCTCTGCAATTTCAGACAAATAACGGGTTCTGTGCGGAGGAATCACAAAGATTTTTTCGCTCATTTCACGCGTAATTTGAAACGTAGATTGCAAATCAGAATTTGTTTTTTCATGGACTTTATCCATAATCGCTTTGTAAAGCGTATTCATTCCAGGATCATTAAACTGCGAAGCAATTGTCCCGAAAACAGGTAGTGTATCCAAATCAGCATCCCACAGGTTATGGTTGCGCTGGTATTGTTTTTTTACATCACGCAATGCATCTAGAGAACCGCGTTTGTCAAATTTATTTATCGCTACCAAATCAGCAAAATCAAGCATGTCAATTTTTTCCAATTGGGTTGCCGCACCAAACTCTGGAGTCATAACGTACAAAGAAACATCAGAGTGGTCCATAATCTCAGTATCAGACTGACCGATTCCTGAAGTTTCTAATATAATAATATCATAGTTTGCAGCTTTGATGACTTGAATAGCATCAGCTACATATTTTGACAAAGCTAAATTGGACTGACGTGTAGCCAATGAACGCATATACACGCGTGGATTATTGATGGCATTCATACGGATTCTATCACCCAGAAGTGCTCCACCCGTTTTTCTTTTAGATGGATCTACAGAGATTAATCCGATTGTTTTTTCAGGAAAATCAATCAAGAAACGACGTACTAATTCATCAACTAACGACGATTTTCCAGCACCACCTGTACCCGTAATTCCCAGTACTGGTGTTTTACAATTTTCATTCTTTTTTTGGATCAGTTCCAATGTTTTAGCTGCAACATCAGGGAAATTCTCTGCTGCAGATATGATTCTGGCTAGAGCTGTTGGATTTTTCGCCTCTAATTGCTCCACTTCATTAGTCAATTTATCTCCAGTAGGAAAATCAGATTGTTGAACCAAGTCGTTAATCATTCCTTGTAATCCCATCGCGCGTCCATCATCTGGAGCGTAAATGCGGGTAATCCCGTAAGCTTGCAGTTCAGCAATTTCAGTAGGCAAAATCACTCCGCCTCCACCACCAAAAATTTTTATTTGACCCGCTCCTTTTTCTTGAAGCAAATCGTACATGTATTTGAAATACTCGTTATGACCACCTTGATAAGAAGTGATGGCAATAGCATTAGCATCTTCTTGAATTGCTGTATTTACAACTTCTTCTACACTACGGTCGTGACCTAGGTGAATTACCTCAACACCTGTAGATTGAATAATCCTACGCATGATGTTGATTGCTGCATCATGACCGTCAAAAAGGGCTGCTGCTGTTACAATTCTTACTTTATTGTTAGGGATATATGGTATTTGTTGTTCCATTTTATGAATATGATAATTTAAGCCTGCAATTTACAATTTTATTTTAAAAAAGCTATTTGAAGTTAACCGATGTTATTCACATTTATAGAAGAATTTTCTAATCTAGCCCCGATTGCAGCGGCATCCCTCGCTTTTTTTAGAGCGAGGATACAGCGAAAAGCGGGACAAATTTTCATGAATGCACAAAATGGGTGCTAATAATGAAAAGTTTGGCTTTATTTTTGAATAAGTCGTATTTTTACAAATGCCAAATGGCGCACTAACGAATACCCTATTTAAGATGAAGAAGATTGTAGTACTGATCGCGGCGATTTCCCTTTCTGGTTGTGCCGAAATGCAACAAGTAATGAATCAATTTCCGCAAACGCAAGGCATTGGAGGCATTGATATTGCTGGCGGTTTAAAGGAAGCTTTAAACAACGGAATTTCGAAACAAGTTACAAAACTAACGGCTACTGATGGTTTTTATCGCAATGAGGCTGTTAAAATTTTATTGCCAGAGGAATTGCGAAAAGTAGATACTGGTTTGCGCAAAATAGGACTCAGTTCCCTTGCCGACGAAGGGTTAAAAGTATTGAACCGTGCTGCTGAAGATGCTGTAAAAGAGGCCACACCCATATTTGTAGACGCCGTGAGAAATATGACTATTACGGATGCCAAAACTATTTTGTTAGGCAATCAAAATGCGGCAACATCGTATTTGCAAAACAGTACTTCAACGGCTTTGTACGGAAAATTTAATCCTGTAATTAAAAACTCATTTACAAAAGTAGGCGCGGATAAAGTGTGGGCCAACATTATTACCAAATACAACAGCATTCCGCTGGTGAATAAAGTAAATCCTGACTTGACGGATTATGTGACTAAGCAAGCGCTGACGGGTGTTTTTAAAATGGTTGCCGTAGAGGAAAAGAATATCAGAACTAATTTGAGTTCCAGAACCTCTGTGTTACTACAAAAAGTTTTTGCTATGCAGGATAAGAAATAAAAAAATGGCTGTTTTATATCACAGAAACAGCCAAATCCTATTTTTTTATACCAGCAAATACCATTAGTTTTGAGTTAGTAGCCCTCTACTTTTCAAAGGCCTAAAAAGAAAACGCATGCAAAAAATTACAATACTAATTCACTGCCCAGATCAAAAAGCAATTATTGCCTCTGTAACTAATTATATTGCCGCCATTGATGGAAATATCGTTTATTTAGACCAGCATGTAGATGCTGATGAAGATGTTTTTTTCATGCGTCTTGAATGTGAATTTAAAGCTGAAAATTGGAATCTAGAAGCTATAAAAGCCGATTTTCAAACTGTTATCGCTACACCGTTCCAAATGTCATGGGAAATGCACCTGCAGACTGACAAACCTAAAATGGCTTTGTTTGTGTCCAAATACGACCATTGCTTATATGATATTCTTGGGCGTTATCGAGTGGGCGAATTGCCTCTTGAAATTGCAATAATTATTAGCAATCACCAAGATTTAGAAGCAGTAGCGCATCAATTTGGAATTCCTTTTTATCATGTTCCTTTTACGAAAGATATAAAAGATATAGGCGAAAAACAACAATTAGAATTACTCGTTCAATACCAAATTGATTTTATTGTTTTGGCCCGCTACATGCAAATTATTACTCCAAATCTTATTGCACAATTTAAAAATCGGATCATCAACATTCATCATTCTTTTTTACCCGCTTTTCCGGGTGCTAAACCGTATCACTCCGCTTTTAAACGAGGTGTAAAAATCATTGGTGCTACAAGTCATTATGTAACCGAAGAATTAGACGAAGGCCCTATTATTGAACAAGACATAGCACGAGTTTCTCACAGTCATTCTATTGATGATTTTATCATGAAAGGGCGCGACCTAGAACGAACAGTGTTGGCAAGGGCCATCAAATTACACGCGGAACGCAAAACAATGGTGTATAATAATAAGACGATTGTGTTTCTGTAAAAAAAGTAATAAAATACTGATTTTCAAATTTTTGCATTTTAAAAAATCATACTTTTGGATTACCAAAATCTTAACTAAAGTCCAACAAAGTAATAACAAAATCTTAACAACGATATCTTGAGTTCTTCACGACCTTTGTAGAGTAATAAACTGGTTATTTATTATTTTGGTTTTGGTTAGTTAAAGAATTGCTCGTACTCTAGTACGGGCATTTTTTTTACCTTTTATTTTTTAGGAAAGAAAGAACAGCCTCATTAAAAATATTAGGTTGCTCCACGTTGACAACATGCCCTGAATTTTCAACCACAAAAAGTTTTGAAGATTTGTAATGACTCTCGACCACTTTACGAACTGATGGTAAAAACATATAATCTTCCTCCCCCATTACATATAAAGTGGGGATATTCAATTCAACTTGACGGAACCATTTAAGAACCGGATTGATTTCGGCTGTAAGCTTGAACCATTTAATGAATTCTTTTTGGTATAACTTTTTAGCTTCGTTGATAAACAGCAATCGAGATTGTTTGTGGCTTTTCTTTGGCATGATTACAAATGCAAAGAACTTGTATAAAACCAAATAAGGCAACACGTATTTAAACATATTTCCCAAGCGCATTAACACTTGCGAGCGAAAATTCATTTTGAGAATGGCACCACCCAAAATCATGCTTTGGACCCGTTCTGGATACATTTCTGCCAATTGCCTGATTAAAATTGTTCCTAATGAAATGCCTACAAAATGGGATTTTTTAATGTGTAAATGATCTAAGACTTCGAGAATATCATTGGCCAAAGCCGAAAAAGTATATTTTTGTTTGAAAGCGGTTTTTAGAGTCGTTTTTGATTCACCATGACCTCGTAAATCGAGTAGCAAAACATTGTATTGCTTTTTGAAATCTCGAATTTGTTTGAACCAAATAGACGAGCTTCCGCCTGCTCCGTGGACAAAAGTAACCCACTGATCGGTATTTTTATTCTCGTAAATGGTGTAATTGATCACGTATTTTTTTTTGTAAAAATAGAACTTTAATTTAAAATTTCAACACTGTTTGATGCTAACCTGATTAATATAGGTTTGTAAAATCAAAATAAACCTAATGCCTATACTGTTGCTATTGAATTATGGATTTTTTTGAAATAATCAAAAGCTTTGACTAATCTGCTTCCATGCCAGGAAAACATTTCGCCATCAACAAAAATTGTTTTGCCGTGGTGCGTGTGAATTCCTATTTCAAAAGCATGCTCCTCTGTAAAAGGAAACGGTTCCGAGGACAGAAAAACAAGTTGGGGATCACCCTCAGAACGAATTTTTGTAATATCCACTTCGGGGTATCGCTCTTTGTTTGCGTATATATTTTCAAAGTGATTCAATTGTAATAATTCATCAATAAAAGTTCCAGAACCTGCTACCATATAAGGGTTTTTCCAAATAAAATAGGCCACTCTTAAAACGGGTTTATCGGCTATGAATTTTTTAAAATCGCTCCATGCAAAAGTCAATTTGTCGATCCATTTTTGAGATTCGGTACGGCAGTTAAACAGCTGTCCAAAATCTTTAATCATTTGGATATTGTCTTCAATGGTACAAATATCTGTCACCCAAACGGGAGCAATTTTTTGCAATTCGGCTACCATTTCTTGAGTGTTTTCCTCTTTATTGGAAATGATAATATCCGGTTGCAGCAATCGGATTTTTTCATAATGCACTTTTTTAGTGCCTCCTACTGATTTCTTAGTCGATTTGAAATGATAGGGATGCACGCAAAACTTAGTAATACCGACTATTTTCTCCTCAAGACCTAAATCATACAGCAGTTCTGTTTGAGATGGAACTAGTGAAACAATGCGTTTTGGAGATGACTCAAACGTATGGGAACGACCAAGCTGGTCAATGTATGTTTTCATGAATGGTTTCTGTAAATGAAATGAGATAAAGGCCAACAAACGCAATCTTTAACTACTTTAGATCAAGAATTGCATTCATCTCTTGTTGTATTTTTAAAGCTTCTTCACGTGCTTTTTGGGCAAAATCAGTTCCGTTTGATGCATAAATAATCCCTCGAGAAGAATTAATGAGTAGACCTATAGAGTCATTCATTCCGTATTTACAAACCTCTGATAAGCTTCCGCCCTGCGCACCAACTCCAGGAACGAGTAAAAAACTATCCGGCACAATCTTTCTAACTTCAGTAAAGTATTCAGCTTTAGTAGCGCCTACCACATACATTAAATTAGAACTATTTTTCCAAGTTTTTGAAGTTTCAAGTACCTGCTTGTACAATTCTTGCTGGTTTGTTTGTAGCGTTTGAAAATCAAACGCACCCTCATTTGACGTAAGTGCTAGCATTATAGTATGCTTATTCTCAAAAGCTAGAAAAGGCTCAACAGAATCTTTCCCCATATAAGGAGCAACGGTTACACTATCAAATTTTAAGTCTTCAAAGAAGGCCTTAGCATACATAGAAGAGGTGTTTCCTATGTCGCCGCGTTTTGCATCGGCAATTGTAAAAACATCGGGATAATTTTCATTGATGTATTCAATCGTTTTTTGTAATGAAGTCCAACCCTTTAAACCATAAGCCTCATAAAAAGCTGTGTTTGGCTTGTAAGATACAACTAAATCGTGTGTTGCATTAATAACAGCTTTGTTGAACTCAAAAATAGGATCTTCAAGATCGAGTAAATGTTTTGGAATTTTATCTAAATCTACATCAAGCCCTACGCAAAGGAATGATTTTTTAATTTTAATTTGATCGATTAATTGCTGTGTTGTCATATTATAGTAGTTGTGTGGCAAAATTACAAACATCTATTTCAATTAATGTTATACCGTAGAATAAAAATTAAATTTTAATCTTTAACTGATGAATCTATAAATTAACCATGGAAAGGAAAGTCAAAAGTAATAAGCCTTAACAAAACTCAATTTTCTCTTTTACAGCGAGATGTTTTGCGAGATATAAGAGTAAATTTAATTTTGAAAAAAACATATAATAGCTTCATTTCTTTGTGTGAAATAAATTAATTTCCTACAAAATAAAAAATAAAATTAACGATTGTTCAATCTAAAAGAATGGACTTAAAATAATAAAAATGTCGTTACCACCCATTCCAATATTTTAAAAACCATACCATTAGCTAAGAAAAAACGTTACTACTAAATATTTTTTGATTTAAAAAAAAACCTAAAAAAACATCTTGAAAACCGTGTATTAAAAAAACAAATGTTCCTTTTTATATCTTTACTTTAAATTGACAGTTTATGAAGATACATTTGAAGTTTGATTACGCACAATTAACAAAAAAAATCATCCAAGAAAAACTAACTGATTTGGGTTACAAGTTCAATATCATAGGCTTTGGAGAATTTAATTTTTTAGAAAAAGTACCATTGGCAAAAATGGAAGAGCTTACCGCCATTTTTAATGAATATGGTATTGATATTGTTGAAAATCAAAAAAGTGTTCTGGTACAAAAAATAAAAGATGCTATTATTGAGATGGTTCATACGGATAAGGCTTTGAATATAAAAAGCTCGGTATATATTGCTGAAAGATTAAATTTGAATTATACGTATTTATCGAATGTTTTTTCAGAAGTAACCTACACCTCTATTGAGAATTTTATTATTATTCAAAAAATAGAATTAGCAAAGAACCTCATGTTAAAAACCTCCCTTAACTTAACTGAAATTTCGATTCAATTAAATTATTCCAGTGTAGCACATTTAAGCACACAATTCAAAAATACAACAGGAATGACACCATCGGCATTTCAAAAAATCATTCAAAAAAGAAGAGAAGTAGCCCAAAAAAACAATTAAAAAAGTATAAATATGAACACAGATTTTATAAATATTTGCCTTGCGGATGACGATGAAGACGATAGATTGTTTTTTACTGATGCTTTCGATGAATTAAAAATAAACACTAAAGTGAGCACCTTTAATGACGGTGTAGAGTTAATGGATTTTTTACACCATCCCGATTCTATTTTACCCAATGTTTTGTTTCTGGATTTAAACATGCCCAAAAAAAATGGCCAAGAGTGTTTACTCGAAATAAAAAAGGATGAAAAATTCAGTGATATAGCTGTTGCTATTTATTCTACTTCATCATCTGAGGAGGATATTGAGCTTACCTTTATCAATGGCGCTAACATTTATATTAAAAAACCAAATGATTTTGAGAGACTAAAAAAAATCCTTTCGGAGGTTGTCACTCTTAACTGGCAGTATCATACCTCAGGTTTAAATAAAGATAATTTTTTAATGAGAATGTAATATGAGGTATATTCAATTACATAAATCACCTCTTTTTCTCAAAATAATTTTTATTATTTCAATTGCAATAATATTTTTTATCGGTGGAGTTACTTTTAAACACATAACGGTTTTAAAAAAATCGTCTGACTTTGTGAGTAAAAGCCACGATGTTAATACCGAACTGGAACGCTTAATTTCATTTGTAAAAGATGCTGAAACAGGACAAAGAGGGTATTTATTGACTAAAGATGAAACTTTTCTAAAGCCCTATTTAGAATCTAAAAACGCTGTCAAGAAATCCTTCAATAAAGTTTCTAAACTCACTGAAAATAGTAGAGCCCAACAAGCCAACTTAAAGAAACTACTTTTCTACATCAACAAAAGGCAGAATTATTTATCCAAAACAATTTATTTGACAGAAGATAAAAATTATGACAAAAATGAATTTGCCAAAAATTTAGTCATTGGTAGAAAAACTATGGATTCTATTCGCTCTCAGATAGAAGAAATGATGATCACTGAAAAAATTTTATTAAACTACAGACAGCAAGAGTATATTTCGACCATGAATTATACGCCATTGTTAATTTATTTAACGCTTATTGTAACACTATTACTCATTACAATAGCTTTTATAAAAATGAATAGAGATTTAGTTTTGTTAAAAAAAACTATCAATACCTTAACCGTTGCTAATGAAGCTAGTAATTTAGCTGAAATTGTAGGGGGGTTTGGTAGCTGGCAATACAATCTTGACAAACAAACTTTTACTTTTTCTGACAATGAATACCGTTTATTAGGTTGTGAACCGCAATCATTTACAGCAAGTAGTGAGTCTTTTTATCAATTTGTACATCCTGATGATTTAAAACATGTTAAAGAAAATTCCATCAACGTTCATTCTGATATAAATCTACCTCCATTTACCTATAGAATTATTCGTAAAGATGGTGAAATTAGATATTTTAGAGCATTAGGTAGAGTTGTTACCGTATCATCGGGTGAGCGTACATACATCGGTACAACCAGTGATGTTACTGCCGAAGTAGAAGCCAAACAAATGATAGAGCTTCGGAATAGAGACTTAGAAAGCAGCAATAAAGAACTTATGGCTTTTAATTATATTGCAAGTCATGATTTACAAGAACCGTTAAGAAAAATAGAAACTTTTTTATCTCGATTAGTGAGCAAAGATTATTCTAATTTATCCCAATCTGGACAGCAATATGTATCTAGTATACAATCGTCTGCAAAAAGAATGCGTGTGCTTATAGATGATTTATTACAGTTTTCTAGAACCAATAAGGGTGAAAAAATATTTGAAAAAACAGATTTAAATACAGTGCTTTCTCATGTTTTACAAGAATTAGCACCAACTATAGAGGATAAAAAAGCGCTTATAACAAGTGATGTATTGCCTACATTTGATGCAATACCTTTTCAAATACAACAATTATTCACCAATCTCATTAGCAATTCTCTGAAATATAGCAAAGAAAATAGTGCAGTTGAAATAAAAATTACCACTACTACTTGCACTGCTGAGAATGAAGAAAATATTCCTGATACTATTATAGGTTCTGATTTGTATTATAAAATAGTAATTCAAGACAACGGTATAGGTTTTGATCAAGAATATGCAACTAAAATTTTTATTCTCTTCAATAGATTGCATAATAAAAATGAATATTCAGGAACTGGTATTGGCTTAGCCATTTGTAAAAAAATTGTTGAAAATCATCGCGGCTTTATTATCGCAAATGCAATTGTAAATGAAGGAGCTAGGTTTACAGTTTACTTTCCTGTCGTGTCATAAATACATTTGAAAACTGAATAAAAGGTCGTTTTTTTTTTAAAGAACGACCTTTTTTTATGCCTAAAAATCTTTGTTATTTATTTTTTCAAAAAGGCTATTTCAACAAGAGTGTAACCTTTCTATTTATAGAATTATACTATTCGAAGGTCTCAACATAAAAATTCTGTAACAATTCTAAAAAGTAATATAACATAGTTTATGAAAGGTCTTCGCATCTTTGTAAACGAAAAATAACTTTAAAATCAGTGACAATGAAAAAATTAAATAAAATTTTCACATTAGTAGTATTTGCAATCGGAGCTACAAGTACTTTGCAAGCACAAGAAAATAATGCATCGATAGGAATAAAAGGAGGTTTGAATATGTCTAACTTATACACTGAGGATGTAGATGATAACAATCTTTTAACTGGATTTAATATCGGTTTATTTGCTCAATTACCTATAAGTTCTAGTTTAGCTATTCAACCAGAAATAAATTACACTACAAAAGGTGCTGAGCTACAGTACGATAATTTTTTTGCTTCTGGAACGGGTAAGTTTAGATTGAATTACATTGAAATTCCAGTTTTGATAAAGGCAAATTTGACTAAAAATTTCAATGTACATTTTGGACCATATGCCGCTTTTTTAGTGGACTCAAAAATTACGAATGAAACTGCAAACAATACTTTCAACTTTGAACAAGATATAGATAAAGAAGATCTAAACACGTTTGATTATGGGTTGGCTGCTGGTATCGGATTTGATTTTGACAATTTTGGCATTGGCGCCAGATACAATTACGGTTTAAGTACCGTGGGTAAAGAACGCACCTCTGGAGGGGTAACATACAACTTCCCCGACTCTAAAAATAGTGTGCTGAGCATTTATGCAGCCATAAAATTTTAATTTCAACTGATCATTATGAAAAACATCTTATATATAGCAGCTGTACTTTTTGTGGTACTATGGGCTTTAGGTTTTTTTGTATACAATATGGGCAGTATGATTCATTTTTTATTGATTATTGCCGTGATTGCAATACTATTAAAAGTTATTAAAGGATAATATAAATTATAAAAACACCATCATGAAAAATAGTGACGTAGCATTAGGAATACTAGCTGGATTAGCAGTTGGAACAGTAATAGGTATCTTATTTGCCCCTGCAAAAGGAAGCGAAACCAGAAAAAAAATAGCAGATAACGGAAGTGATCTAAAAAATTTAATCACGGATTCTTCTAGCCAATTAGGAGAAAAAATATCCCAAACTATGGATACCCTAAAATCTGAAACTCAAAATATATTGAGTGTATTGACACAAAATAATACTGACGAAAAGCCAAATTTTGACCACTTAGTCGATATAAACAGAGTCAAATAATTTTAATAATCGGATAGCGTCACACTGTTGAAAAGCAGTGTGATTTTGTCGTTTATAGTATGGAGATAACAATTATAGCTAAAAAATTACATTTTGCAAAACAACATTACGTCTCTACAATAAACAACCCCAGAATTTACCTAAAAATGCAACTCAAAGATAAGATTTAATAATACCCCCAATGAAAAATTTAAAGAAACACTTTTACTTGTTACTTGTATTAATAATGAGTATTTCGTGTCAGACTAAAAGTGAAAAAAGAATTGAAATTGCAACGAATGATTATATCCATTTTGTTGATTCGGTAACGGAATATAAAAAGGAAGAAGCTCAAAAAAATTGGAAAACTATTGAAAAAGATTTTGAGAAAAAATTAAATGCATTGAATCTGAGAATAGATAGTTCCGAAGGCGCATCTGAATTTGAAGGCAAGATAGATTCGGCTACGGATAAGTTTGAAATTTATAGAAAAGCAGTTTTTAAAGGTTATGCTGACCCAGATATTAATCATTACCTAGACTAGAAAGGTAAAACTACATTGATGTACTTAAACGGAAATTTATTTGAGTTTACTAGTTTTTATATTAATTCTAAAATTCTGTTTTTGAAGTCAACTCTTTTTAAATATAATTTAGCACCTATAAAAAAAAGACCTTACTAGCTATTAGTAAGGTCTTTTTTGGTTTTATAGATTTTATTTTAAAAAACCTCACTGGCTTCTTTCAATTTTTCCATATTGTTAACTAATGCAAGTTCATCAACAATTTTTTGAATGTCACCATTCATAATATTTCCAAGATCATAAAGTGTTAATCCTACACGGTGATCTGTAACACGCCCTTGAGCATAATTGTAGGTACGTATTTTTGCAGATCGGTCACCAGAGCTTACTTGCGAAGTTCGCTTTGTAGCATCTTCTGCTTGCTTTTTAGCTAGTTCTTGTTCATATAAACGAGATCTTAATACGCCAAAAGCTTTATCTTTATTCTTATGTTGTGATTTTTGGTCTTGACATTGCGCTACTAATCCTGTAGGGATATGCGTTAATCGCACAGCAGATTTTGTAGTATTTACAGATTGTCCACCAGGTCCTGAGGAACAAAAGAAATCAACGCGTACATCGTTCATATCAATTTGCACATCAAATTCTTCAGCTTCTGGCAAAACCATTACTGTAGCAGCAGAGGTATGTACACGTCCTTGGGTTTCCGTTTGTGGAACCCTTTGCACTCGGTGAACACCAGCTTCAAATTTTAATGTCCCATAAACATCTTCTCCTGTAACTTCAAAAATCACCTCTTTAAAACCACCAGATGTTCCTTCATTCATATCTACTACAGAAGTACGCCATCCTTGATTTTCGCAATATTTTGTATACATACGAAACAAATCTCCTGCAAAAATACTAGCCTCGTCCCCACCGGTTCCGGCACGAATTTCAACCATAACATTCTTTGCATCTTCTGGGTCTTTAGGAATCAACATGAATTTTATTTCCTCTTCAAGTAGTGGCAAACGTTCTTTAGCTTCCTCTAGTTGCATTTTGGCCATTTCGGTCATGTCTGCATCACTATTATCAGCAATAATTTCATTAGCTTCTTCTA
The DNA here is from genome assembly GCF_014156605.1 of Flavobacterium sp. SOK18b. Lineage (NCBI taxonomy): Bacteria > Pseudomonadati > Bacteroidota > Flavobacteriia > Flavobacteriales > Flavobacteriaceae > Flavobacterium > Flavobacterium sp. SOK18b. The sequence continues at coordinate 15,649 of NZ_QKNZ01000044.1, read as the reverse complement.
TGTTTGCCATGATAAGAACGTATTCATCTCGTTTCTCAGCAAGGGCTTTTAAGCTTTTGTACTCTTGATTCAATTGCACATAACGTTTTTGATCTGATATTACATCAGGTTGAATGATCAAATCCGAAATTTCATCAAAACGTTGTTTTACTATTTGAAGTCTATCTAACATTTTATAAATCCTTTTATTGGAGTGCAAAAATACGAAAAAAGTATTCAGTTTGCAAGATGAATCACAGAGATTCAAATGGAGTACCTTAGAATAGAATTCACCTGAAATTAAACTCCATTTTTCATTTCAATATTCATAGTTTTAATTAATAAATCTAACATGTGGAAGTTCGGGCTTGATTGAATTTTTTATCTAAAGAAAAAATTCAATTTAAAATCTGCATTCTCTGTATTTGAAAGTGATTCTTAAAGATATTCCTTTCATGTACTAAGGGCAAAAACGGACTAGAAACCTCAACCTTTAGATAAAAGATCTCCAGAATGGTACTCGACACTAAACCCAAATCCAAAGTAATTGCACAAACCGTAAATGCAATGTAAGGAGACAAAGATAAATGTCTTGAAATAGGATTTGTAGATTACATCCCCAAACCCATTACTAAAGATAAATTAATTGAAACACTTGGAAAATGGATGTCCTAAAAGCAAATTAGTATGTAAAATGACATACCAATACCACAAAGAGCGTTTATCAAACTATTTTGATAAACGCTCTTTTGAATTTTCGTTCATAAAACCGATCATTTCCTCAAATCTAGCACTCCAAGGTTTAAAATATTGCAATACCATAGGAACGTGTTTTTTATTCAAACGAATGGTTTGCACCTCAGGTTGAAAAGCTTTGATCGCTTTCTCAAAGCGTTGGCTTCCCTCAATAATTGAGGGATATGTTTTTGTACCAACATACAATAAAACTGGTGGGGTTTGTGCATTAACATAGTAAATTGGCGAAGCTGCTTTCCATTGCTCAGGATCAGCAGTCCACGTTGCCAAATAATCGTCTTGATTGGTAGGAGGATATTTTTCGAGATAGTTTTTCATATCGAGTCCAGCCGCGTCGTTTAAAATGATTCCGGCAACACTCGTAGGCTGTACTCCGTATTTTGGATTCATCACTGCCAATGCCCCAAGATGACCGCCTGCAGAATGTCCGGTTATAAAAATTTGGTTTGTATTGCCGTAGTATTGACCAATATTTTTCTTAGTCCATTCAATAACAGTTGCAATTTGTTGCGCCATAACATCGTAATTTACCGCAGGACTCAGCGTATAATCTGGTATAACAGTGATAATTCCCCTTCGAGCAAAATTGCGACCTAATACATTATAAGTTTCCTTACGTCCGCTATTCCAATTTCCACCATGCACAAAAATCAAAACTTTAGCGCCTGCTTTATTTACTTTTCGAGGAACAAAAATGTTTAGCTTTGGCGCTATACTCGCATTTTCAACCGTAGTAGGTTGATAAACAATGTTAGTAGTCTTTTTGGAGGCACAACTCGACATTAGAAAAACAGATACTAAAACTGTAGGGATATTAAATAAACGCATCATGATTTTTTTTACGAATATACTATTAAAAAAAATCGTAGCCATTACCAAGTCTCTAAAATAGGGCTTTAAATTCAGAGTCATTTTTAGTTTTGGTAGATTTAAAATCCAAAAAAAACGGTTAATATCAAAGATACGAACCGCTTTTAAGAAGCTATGGTTTAATCAAATGATTTTCAATTCATATCACGTAATTACAAGCTTTTAAATGAATTAAATTGCGCTGTGAAGTATTCAACTAAACTTTGATCTGTCATTTTATTCGAAGTACTTTCAGTAGCTACTACATTCTTGTATTGAGGTATTTCACTCAAATAATTTATGAATTGCTCCTGAGCAGTTCCTGTTCCTGTTACGTGCAATTCATCTACGTTTTGCATGTGAGCGGTAATGCTTTTAAAAAGTTTTCTCAGCTGATCTCTCTCGGCATTGTTAGCAGCATTTTCACTGGTATTGTAGCCTTGTCCGTCAACGGTTTCATGACCTAGTACTAAAAAATCTCCGGAATCTACATTTTCTCTTCCTACAATGGTAGCGTGATGGGAATCCATCCAAACTCCAAATTGCTTTTTACTGTTCTGTGACATGATTTTACTGTTTTAGTTATAACACCTTTTATTTCAGCTGTATACTACTGATTATTAGTGTTCTTATAAAGATAGTCTTTCTACGTTTAATAAAGTTGCATTTAACAAAGTCTTATGGTCTCTAAAAAATTGTTGCACAGCTTTTTAGTCTCAAAAAAATAGTCATAGGAAATGAATTTTAAAACAACAAAGTCGTTAATCACTTCATCAATCAAAATACCATATCTTCAAATGTATTTCTATAGCACGGCTACGAACAAGACTTTACAAAAACAGGATTTGTTTGTATCTTTACTGCTTCATTAAAAAACAAATTATTGTACGATGTACGACTTACTAATACGGTATATCCAGAGCAGAGCTGCAATAGAAAAAGAACAATTGGATTTCATTTGTTCCCGTTTTTCAGCTTTAAAAACAAAACGAAATGAAATTTTAGTATGCTACGACGAAATTTGCCAACACTATTATTTTGTAAACAAAGGATGCATTCGCCTTTTTACCATCAATAAAGAAGGAATAGAAACCTCTCGTTTTTTTGCTTTTGAAGGAAGTTTTGGAACGGCATTGCCTAGTTTTATTGATCAAAAACCGACTTTTGAATACTTACAAACAATTGAAAAATCGGATCTACTTGTTATTTCTAGAACTGATTTTTATCAATTAGTAGATACCATACCTGCTTTTGCAATGATTTACAGAGAAATTCTAGAGCTTGGTTTTATAACTGCTCAAAAACGAATCTATGGCTTTCAAGGATTTAATGCTCTTGAAAAAGTGCAATGGATTATTACTAATCAACCTCAGTTTTTGTTACGTGTGTCCAATAAAATGGCCGCCTCCTATTTAGGGATTACACCATCAACCTTGAGCCGCATTAAATCCAAACTTTAAAAAACGTTGACATAGGACAATCTTTATAACGCCGCTCATTTTTAATTTTGACAAAAAATTAATTATGAAAACAACCGCTTTTTTATATGCGCTGTTAATCCCAATCTTTGCTGCAGCACAAACCAAATCACAAACTAGCCTTACTAGCAATCAATTACCATTGCGACAGGAACAACAGTTCACTAAAACAGTTACACAATTAACACTTAAAGCGGCCGTTGCTATTACTGAAAATGCAAGAATAGCTGCTACGGGTTTACAAAAGAACGTTACTATTGCCATCCTTGACCATTCAGGACAAATCTTGATGATTACCCGAGGTGAAGAGGTTGGCCCACACAATACCGAAGCCGCAAGACGAAAAGCCTACACGGCATTATCAACTAAAACACCCACATTAATCCTTTCTAGAAACGCGAGAACCAACCCAGATACACAAAATCTAACAACACTTCCCGAACTCTTACTATTAGCAGGCGGCTATCCGCTTTGGTACAACGGGCAAGTCATAGGAAGCATCGGAATTGCCGGCGGAGGAAGTCCAGAAAATGACGATTTCATCGCTAAATCAGGGGCTCTACCAAGTGCTCAAATCACTACATATTAATTCACATAAAAATAAAAAAAAATGAAAAATTTACTTTTTAGTTTTCTATTTCTAGTTGCAGCAACTACATCTTACGCGCAAAATAACACCCATCAGCTATCTAGTCATATCCTAGATATTTCAACAGGAAACCCCGCAATAGGTGTCCCAGTTGTATTAGAAAAATACGATGAACCTACAAAAGTTTGGTCTTATGTCACTGAGAAAATTACGGATAAAAACGGACGCATTACCGATTTTTTACCGAACAAAGAAAGCAACAACGGAATCTATAAACTTCGTTTTTTAGTTGACGATTATTTTAAAACTAAAAAAACAGCAAGTTTTTATCCTTTTATTGAAGTAGTATTCCAAATCAAAGATGCAAACCATTACCACGTTCCTATCACACTTTCTAGCTTTGGTTATTCCACGTACCGTGGCAACTAAGTGCAAGAAGCAGTATTAATGTCTTTAGTAGTATTTAAAAAATTCAAACGCTACTTTTCTTTCTGCATAAAGTGTTACCTATAAAGCTTTATTTTTGTATCAATAAAATCTAGATTCGAAACAAAAATAATCCCAATGGAAATAGCTCAAATTATTAAAGAAAAAAGAGGAACCCTAATTGATGTGCGCTCTTACGCAGAATTTACTGGAGGTCATGTTGCAGGATCTATAAATATCCCGCTTCAAGAAATACCACACAGAATGCAGGAAATTCAAGAACTCACAACTCCATTAGTACTATTTTGTGCTTCTGGTAATAGAAGCGGACAAGCACAGGTATTCCTGACTGCGCATGGAATCGAATGTTATAACGGCGGTTCTTGGCTGGATGTAAATTTTTTACAAGCACAAGCTGAATAATTACTAAGAAGATCATTACTTTCTATAAAATTATACAATGCAAAAGCCCGCTACTTGCGGGCTTTCTTGTACTATGTTGAAACGTCTCAATCAAATTTTTGAAGTATAAAACGACTTAGTCCTTCAAAGCTGGATAATCGGTATATCCTTTTACTGTATCGGTGTAAAATGTACTTTGGTCTGGAGTGTTCAAAGGAGCATCCGTTTCATAACGCGCTACCAAATCAGGATTTGCAATAAAAGGAACACCATAAGCTACCAAATCAGCATCTCCATTTTCCAATACTTTAATACCTGTTTCCTTATTGAAACCTTTGTTAATAATCAAAGTTCCTTTGTAAAAAGGTCTAAAATGCTTCGCTACTTCAGTTACTGCAAAAGGTACTTCAGATACATCTGTAAAAGGCTCCGTTAAATGAATGTACGCTAATCCGTAATCATTCAGTTTGTTAATAATGTATTCGTAGGTTGGAATTGTTTCTTCATCAAGCATCATTCCCTGGGCATTGTGCAAGGAAGGATTCAAACGCACTCCTACTTTTGAGAAATCAATAACTTCTTTCAAAGCATCTAAAATCTCAAATAGGATTCGGGATTTGTTTTCAATTGAACCTCCGTATTCATCTGTACGATGATTGGAATAACCATTAAAAAACTGTTGCAACAAATACCCATTAGCAGCATGCAATTCAACGCCATCAAATCCTGCAGCAATAGCATTTTTTGCTCCGTTTTTGAAATCTAAAACTGTTTGTTTGATATCTTCAATTGTCATTTCTTTTGGCACAACCGTATCTACAAAACCATCATTGGTGTACGCTTTCGCGAAAGGATTCAACGCTGACGGAGCGTGAGGCAATTCACCATTATGTAAATCAGGATGCGACAATCGACCCGTATGCCACAATTGTGCAAATATCGTCCCTCCTTTTTCGTGTACGGCTTTTGTAACCAGCTTCCACCCTTCGGTTTGCGCTTCACTGTAAATTCCAGGTACATTGATAAAACCCACTGCTTTTGTACTCACAAAGGTTCCCTCAGATACAATTAAACCTGCGGTTGCTCTTTGTGCATAATATTCTGCCGTAAGTGTTGTAGGAACGTTTCCTTCGTTATTAGAACGGCTTCGGGTCATAGGAGCCATAACCATACGGTTTTTTAAAGTACTGTTTCCTAAAGTGTAGGGCTGAAATAAAATTGATTTACTCATTTGATTTTTTTATTTAGTTTAATTTTTTTTTCACTGGCTTTCAATCCAATGCTTGTGAGTAGAGTAAAAACAGTCTGCACGGCTTCCTGATTGTTTCCGCTTATGTCAAAAGAATCGCTTGGAATAGCTTTTGATTCGCAAATATGCACGACTTTCGAAAATGGAAATAAAGCTTGAATTCTTTCAGAAGAATGGCTTTCAAAATCACTACTAAAAGCATTTTCAAAAAAAATGACCAACTTTCCAGTAGCTACATTTTTGATTTTATTGATACCATAACCATCAATAACCGCATCATTTGAAAGTACAATTACATCAGCCTCCCAACTGGCGTTAGTGGGACAAATCATCATTTCTACATTGGCATTGGGATGTGCTGTCTGAATTTCAGAAAAAACGCTATTCAAAACCACAGCATTATGATCAAACAGTAAAACAGCATTTGTTTTGGCAATTTGCTTGGCCATAAAAACACTATGGGTTTCTGATACGCCTAATACTGCAACTATTTTTCTTGGTGACATTGTTTTTTATCTACAGTACAAATTTACGGCAGTATGAAAGCAGTATTCCTTGATGTAGCGCAAGAAATTCTATTGATGTAGATCAATTATTTATTCCTTTTCGCGCAATTGTTTTCGAATTCTACTAAGGGTTTCAGCAGTAAATCCAAGGTACGAAGCCAGCATGTGTTGCGGCACACGTTGTACAATTCCGGGATAGGCTTTCCCTAATTTGATAAACTTTTCTTCGGCAGTTTCAGTTAATGTAGAATTGATTCTGGCTTGATTGGCAATGTACGCGTTTTGCAAAAGTAAGCGTTGGTAACGCTCAAACATGGGAATTTGGTCCATCAAGGCTTCTCTGGCCTCCGTGGTTAACAACAGTAGCTCCGAATCCTCAAGGGCTTCAATGGTATATATGGAATGACTGTTGGTGAGAAAACTAGACAAATCTGTAATCCACCACCCTTCGATTGCAAATTGAACCGTATGTTCGTTTCCTTTTTCATCCAAAAAATAAGAGCGAAGAATTCCTTTTTCAACAAAAGCATTGTAGATACATACGTCTCCCTCTTGCAACAAAACTTGTTTTTTGCGTAACTTTTTTGGAATAAAAAAAGTTTTACACAACTCTATTTCGGCTGGAGTTAGCGTCACTTTTTCTTGAAAGCTCTTAAACAATTGGTCAAACATAGTGGCAAGATAGTAAATACCGAAATAATACTAAAAAAATCTTGTCAATAAAACAGCACTACCCTTCATAACTAATGATAAATCTAAAAATGGAACCTGATATTAATCAAATTATCTGATTATATTTGCCGAGTCTAATTTAACACACAAATGAAACCAAACACACAACAATTAAAGGATTTAACAATCCAAGTTAGAAGAGATATTCTTCGAATGGTACACGCAGTCAACTCAGGACACCCAGGTGGTTCTTTAGGTTGTGCTGAATTTCTTGTCGTATTGTATCAAAATATAATGGATCGCAAAGAAGGTTTTGAAATGGACGGAATAGGTGAAGATCTTTTCTTTCTTTCAAATGGTCATATTTCACCTGTATTGTACAGTGTTTTGGCACGAAGCGGTTATTTTCCAGTAGCTGAACTAGCAACTTTCCGTTTGATCAACTCCAGATTACAAGGTCACCCAACTACACACGACCATCTTCCTGGTGTTCGTATTGCATCTGGTTCTCTTGGACAAGGATTATCTGTAGGGATTGGTGCTGCTCAAGCTAAAAAATTAAATGGAGACAATAAAATCATCTACACCCTTCACGGTGATGGTGAATTACAAGAAGGTCAAAACTGGGAAGCCATCATGTACGCGTCTGCCAAAAAAGTGGACAATCTTATCGCAACGATCGATTTAAACGGAAAACAAATTGATGGTTCAACTGACGAAGTTTTAGCTATGGGAAGTATCCGTGCTAAATTTGAAGCTTTTGACTGGGATGTTTTAGAAATCGAAAAAGGAAACGATATCGAAGCTATTATTGCTGGTATGAACGATGCCAAATCAAGAACTGGAAAAGGAAAACCAGTTTGCGTATTGTTGCACACAGAAATGGGTAACGGTGTAGATTTCATGATGTACAGTCATGCATGGCATGGTAAAGCGCCAAATGATACGCAATTAGAAATTGCTTTGGGGCAAAACTATACAGAAGCAGAAAGCGATTATTAAAGAATTATGAGATATTAATTATGAATTTAGGGTTTTGCCTAATCATTCAATTTTTAAATCATTCAATTAAAGAAAATGAAAAAATATACAAACACAGGAAGTAAAGATACGCGCTCAGGTTTTGGAGCGGGAATGACTGAACTAGGTCAAAAAAACGAAAATGTGGTAGCACTTTGTGCCGATTTAATAGGTTCTCTAAAATTTGACGATTTTAAGAAAAACCATCCAGAGCGTTTTTTCCAAATTGGAATTGCGGAAGCGAACATGATCGGTATTGCAGCAGGATTAACTATTGGAGGGAAAATTCCTTTTACTGGAACGTTTGCTAACTTTTCTACAGGAAGAGTGTACGATCAAATTCGTCAATCAGTAGCATACTCTGAGAAAAATGTAAAAATTTGTGCTTCTCACGCTGGATTAACTTTAGGAGAAGACGGTGCAACACACCAAATCCTAGAAGATATCGGATTAATGAAAATGCTTCCAGGAATGACTGTAATTAACACTTGTGATTACAACCAAACCAAAGCGGCTACTTTAGCTTTAGCAGATCATAACGGACCTGCATATTTGCGTTTTGGTCGTCCAGTTGTGCCTAACTTTATGCCAGCTGACGAACCGTTCGAAATTGGGAAAGCCATTGTTTTAACGGAGGGATCTGATGTTACAATTATAGCTACCGGACATTTAGTTTGGGAAGCTTTACAAGCTGCTGAAACCTTAGAACAACAAGGAATCTCTGCTGAAGTAATCAATATCCACACGATCAAACCATTAGATGAAGAAGCGATATTGAAATCATTGGCAAAAACCAAATGTATTGTTACCGCTGAAGAGCATAACATTCTAGGTGGTCTTGGCGAAAGCGTTTCAAGAGTGTTGGCCTTAAACAGTCCTGCTCCACAAGAATTTGTTGCGGTAAATGACAGTTTTGGTGAATCAGGAACTCCAGAACAATTAATGGAGAAATACAAACTGAACGACCTAGCTATTGTGGAAGCAGTAGAAAGAGTAATGAAAAGAAAATAATCTTTTCGATTTATTCCATAAAAAAACCAGAGCGCCGCGGCGGTCTGGTTTTTTTTATGTCTTTTATTTTCTAGTTACATTTAACTAAATGTCTTTTTATTCTTGCTGGATTGGTTGTATTACCATCACAGCTTGGTATGTCTGCAAATGGAATTAGCTTTCCATTAACTGTAATTTCAGTTCGTGTGCTTATTCCATCAGCATCGTCATCTGTGTCTTGAAAATTAGGTATACCATCCTTATCCGTATCATCTGCATAACGAATAGCATCTGCAGGTGGCGTTGGATACGTTGTAGTATTGCTATAATTAGTCATATATCTATTACCGTCTAAATCCTCAAGATAATCAGCAATCCCGTCGTTATCAGAATCTATTCTATTAATTTCATACAATTTAATACTAAACACTAACGGAGCATAAGCAGGAATACTATTTTGTCCTTGTGCATAGTAACCTAAACCTGAAGGAATAAAAAGAATTCCAGCTCCAAAATCACTGTATGAAACAGTACCGTCAGGATTTGACGTATAAGTTCCAGTTTTAAACTCTGGAAACGACTGTCCCCAACCTGCAATTGTCGATGATAAATTAAAGAAAGTTTGTGGATTATTTGATTCCTCAAAGAAAGTCGCCCCAAGTGTATTTACCTCAGCTACTTTAGTTCGAGATAAATATTCTCCTCTGTAGGCAGTTAAAACACCATCAGTATTAGTAGGAGAAACTCCTGTTCCTGCTCTTAAAACAACATAATACAACTTATAAGTTACACCATTTCTAAGTACGTCTCTGCTTAGTAATTTTGGGAAAGTGGAACTGTTCAAATAAGACCAAATAGATGGCTGATTGCCTCCAGTAGGAATTTTTGAGATTTTGGTAACCACATCAGGGTTTGTATCCTCTATATAATATGTTTTTAAATACTCTTCAATATCCGCAATATCAGTAGCATACTGAACCGCATATTCTCTTGGCGGGGTAATAGGGGCAACTTCGTCTTTGGAACAAGAAAATAAAGACACAGTTGTAATTAATAGAAAAAAATAATACTTAAATTTGTTCATTATTGCTAATTTTTAAGTGCGCAAGATACAATATTGATTGATTTTTGTAAACTATTTAACTCCGATTTTAGAAATTTTATGAGAATAGATAAATATTTATGGTGTGTCCGGTATTATAAAACCAGAAACATGGTTACCGAAGCCTGTAAAAAGAATCACGTAACCGTTAATGGACAAGTAGCCAAACCCTCAAAGGAAGTTTTCCCTACTGATAAAATCACCTTTAGAAAAGATCAAATCACGCAAATTATTACGGTGCTTGACGTGCCCGAAAACCGCGTAGGTGCAAAATTAGTAGACATGTACCGCCGAAATGATACTCCCGCCGAAGTGTACCAACATCTTGAACTTTTGAAATTATCAAAAGAGCATTACCGAAAAAACGGAACCGGAAGACCAACTAAAAAAGACCGCCGTGATATTGATGAATTTGGTAACGAAATTGAAACAGACGACGAAGATTAACGTAGTCTTACCAAACAGAACTCAAGCATTGCGTAATCCCTAAAACAATACTTATACACTGTCAACCTAAAGATTTAAAATAATGAGCAAAAACATCATCTTGAACAATCAGGAAATTGAACATAAAATAAAACGAATTGCCTATCAAATCTACGAAACCTTTGTAGATGAACAAGAAATTGTCATTGCTGGAATTGCAAGCAACGGTTTTACTTTTGCCAAAAAAATAGCAGCAGTACTAGAAACTATATCGCCACTAACGGTTACGCTTTGCGAGGTACAAATTAACAAACAACATCCGCAGTCCCCTATTCATACCTCGATAACCCAAGAACAGTACACCAATAAAGGTTTAGTACTTGTTGATGATGTATTAAATTCAGGTACTACTTTAATATATGCTGTCAAACACTTTATAGATGTACCACTGAAAAAATTCAAAACAGCAGTCTTGGTGGATCGAAATCACAAAAAGTACCCTGTAAAAGCCGATTTCAAAGGTATTTCACTTTCTACGTCACTTTTTGAGCATGTACAAGTTGTGTTTGACGAAAACGGCGACAATTACGCTTACTTAAGCTAACAAAGCAATAATATCAGCAACCGTTTGTTCGATAGATTTTTCATCAACCACTACTTTATATTGTGCTTGATTGTAATAAAAGCTTCTATCGAACAAGTGTTTTGCGATAAACTCTCTCATCTCCTCTTCGTTTTTACTCGCAATAAGAGGTCTTTTGCTTTTATTTTGATGTAATCTTTGAAATAAAGTCTCGATCGAAGCTTTTAAATAGATCGAAAAAACGTTTTCCCCTTTAAAAAATTCATGATTATTGGCATAACAAGGCGTTCCTCCGCCCAAACCGATGATCATTTCCTCTGTTGATTGCATCAAATCGGCAAAAACTTCGTGTTCTATTTTGCGAAAATAGATTTCTCCATGCTTTTCAAAAATAGCATTTATAGATAAATTGAGTTTTTTTTCGATCATTTCGTCCAAATCTACGAAAGGGACTTGAATACTTTTGGACAATATATTTGCAATAGTGGACTTCCCGCAGCCCATATAACCTAATAATATGATTTTTTTCATCTTAATAAAACCTTACAAATTAAGGGGTTGAGTTTTTTTCTTTAAAAAAGACAAATTTATAATAAAAATGCTTGCAATTATCCGAAATTAGTTCTTATATTTGCACCCGCATTCAAGGAAAGAATATGACTCGATAGCTCAGTTGGTAGAGCACATCACTTTTAATGATGGGGTCCTGGGTTCGAGCCCCAGTCGGGTCACAATTTTAGTGATCAACACATAATTTTCTTGAAAGCATTGACTCGATAGCTCAGTTGGTAGAGCACATCACTTTTAATGATGGGGTCCTGGGTTCGAGCCCCAGTCGGGTCACAAAAGGTCGAGTAATTTATTACTTGGCCTTTTATTTTTTTAGGCCACGTGGAGAAACGGTAGACTTGCCATCTTGAGGGGGTGGTGCTCGAAAGGGCGTGTGGGTTCAAATCCCACCGTGGTCACAAATAAAGTCTAATTACAAGAGTATATCCCATTTTTAGGTACTACGCAGTTGTAAGTAACTTTTTGAACTAAAAAGGCGATCCGTTAAGGTTCGCCTTTTTCATTTTAATCTATTTTTACACAACTTTCGTTTTGCTTCCTAAAAAACTCGTACACTATCAAAAAACATCCATACTGATTTGGTGCCGCAAAACAATCTGATCGTTCTACTAGTGGCGGTTTTTTGATGCCTCATGATGCAAATGCGCTACTGTTTTATAATTATTGAACCAATTCTCATCGAATGCGTATCAAAGCCTGAGTAGCCTTTCGTTCATCTGGACGTTCAGGTAAAGCTGATGTTGTATATGATTTTTCAATAGAAGCTAGTAAACCATCAACCTTATCCAGTATTTCATCATAATCTTTGTTACTGGCTTTTAAATCGGTATCTGAGGTTGGGATAGCTAACCCAAATGATCTACTCCCCGAAATAACTTCAAAAAGGATGCCGTTTTGAGATTTTAATTCTTGAATGGTCATTGAATAGTTTGAAATATATTTAGGAACATTATTTTTTTGTATCACTTAATTGTCTCCAAAGCCACTCTAAAGGTCCGTAAACATGATTTTTCAACCACCAATAACTAAATCCGATTTGAAGTAAATAAATAGTGATAGCAAACAAAAAGTAAAAATAGAAAGGCATATGATGAAACAATCCTAAACCAACTCCCTGAAATACGAAAAAAGCAATTAAATTTTGGGTGAGGTAATTGGTAAAAGTCATTCTGCCAACCCATGAAAATGCTTTAAATGTTTTTTCAAATTTTTGATTTGTATAAAGCAATATAATTAACAAACTCGTAGAAAGCATGGTTGTTAAAACGATCCAATAATGAAATGAGAAATACTTTAAATAAGGCAATTTATACATCTTAGAAAGTATAAAAATTCCCCATAAAACGATAGTGATGCTTACTACTAAAAATAAGGATTTTTTTATTTGACTTTTTTTTTCAAATAAAGTTTCCAAGAACTTACTCTTTTGTATCGCCAATCCCAGTATCATACACGTAAACATGATATAATGCGCAGTTACAGAATAGGCCAAATTAAGAACTTCAGTATAAATTGAATTCAAAATATTGTATTTAAAAACCTCAAGCAATTGGGTGCTAAATCGTAAAGGTGCAATACCAGTAGTCAACGTTGTAACATATGCCGTATCAACCGTATTTATGTATGCTACTAGAAACGGCGCAAATAAAAACAATACACCAGCTATATACAATAATGTTTTAGCAGAGAAATGAATAAAAAACAAAATCAGTAAGCCTAAAAAAGCATAATCCCGTAAAATATCACCATCATAAAACAGACTGTTTATAAAGGCGAATACAAATAAAACCAGCATGCGGCGTACCAGAAAAAAATAAGTTTGTTGCTGCTTTTTAGCATAAATGACTCCAAAACCAAAACCAAAAAGAGTAAAAAGCAAAGTCCATCCTTTAGCTGAAAAAAGTATGGATTCTACTCCATTTATTACTGTTGCTATAATTCCCTCTCCATGTATTGTCCACTCTGGGCTGTAAGCATAATATAAATAATTTGAAATAACCACTATTAAAAGTGCCCAACCTCGGAGCATATCAATAATTTCGACTCTTTGTTCTTTTTGCATCATTGTTTTAAATTCTATGTAACTTTTTAATTTGTAAAATTGTGTTTTTTTTCACCACCTACTTCCTATAATTTTACTCTTAAAACTCATTTAGCGGCACATAATACACCCCTTTTATATCCATATCAAAGGTTGGAGGGTTTTGCCCAAAAGATTTACTGCATGAGATTAACGCGAAGAGGAATAGGTTTTGGGTAGTTATTTAATACTTTTAAATTTAATTTTTGCTGCTTTAGAGTTTATTATGTTTTACAATCTACTTTTTAACTGTAATTAAAATAATCTATTTTAACTATTAAGTGCGGATTTAATCACTTTACTCAACTCATCGTAATGACTACCCACAAGCTTAAAATCTTCAAATATTTTACGATTAAATGCTATCAATACTTCTTTAGGCATACCATAAATTGCTCTAACTAAGATATTATAAGCAAAATTATTTTTTTGTTCTACAGTTAATACTTGCATAACATACAATTCTTTTAAAAATTTGCTTAACATTACAATAATTTGTGGATTACCATGAATCGTATACTCCAAATTTTCGAGACATATATTATAAAAATTCTGACCATTCCCTAAGTAACTATAGAATTCATTTTTTAAAGTTTCTAAATTGATACTTATTCCAATATAACTAGACTTCAATAAAAACCTATAAAACTCAGTATCACACTTATCTGGATAAAATGCGATTAAATACTTTTCTGGATTTACAATATTACCAACTGTATTACTTCTTATAGAAAATTGGAAAAGAGTAGAATCACTACTAATTAGCTGAAAATTAGCCCTATCAGATATACAAAGATTATCAATCAATAATTTCATGAAATTATCAAGTTTTTCTTGGTTATCAAATTTCGGAAGTAAATCTAATTTTTCAGGTACTAAATCAATTATACAGTTTCTCTCGATCCATTCAATTAATAATTGTAAAAATTCAATTCTTTTCTGATTATAATCTTCCGGAGTATCAAACTTCCTAATAAAATGATTTGTAATCTGAATAGTCATTTGAGAAGATGGTGAATTTGTCAACTCAATAATTTCTCTATTTATTTCATTAATTAATAAATATGAAACTGAATATTTATGTTTAAATTCAAAACCAAGTTCTTTTTCTAATAAATAAAACAGAATTAGCGTGCTAAAGTCTAGTGCGTAAGTGATTTTTTCATTATCAAGAAGAATTTGTTTGGTCAAACCTGATGGGATTGTCGTAAAGCTATTCCCTACGAAACTCGTGAGATGTAAATATGTGTCAATATAATTTTCACGAAAAACAATTCTTGAGACTTCTGAAAAACCGATACGATAATTAAAATAATCATCTAACGCTTTTTCTTTAATTTCTTTTTCTTTAGTTCCAATATCTCCAAAATGTGATTTTAAAAAGATTTCAAAATCTTTTATATCTGTTGGCATTTGAAGCGATTCAAATCCTAGTTCATTTACGGGATTACTAGCTTCTTCTTGTATCATTCTTAATAAATACAATGCATCATTAATAATTTCCACTATTTGAATTGAAATTATTTTTCCAGACATACTAGTTACTGAAGTGAATGATTCTCCAACCTTTCGTCCGATAAACTCTTTTTGCAAGCCAATTTCACGCTCAATTTTTAAATAAACTTTCTTATCAGAAACTAAATAAACAACCCAGGATCCCATTTCTACTTCATCAAATCCTATAAAAAAATCCTGCTCTTTTAAAAACACTGAACTAGCAAAATAATTTTTACGTGCTATTATATTATTTGGATTTGAGGCAAGTTGATACAAAATATCAAATCCTATTTTTTTATTTACGTTATTACGCATAAGAACTGTGGCTAAAGTCACGCCAAATCGCTCATCTTCTATTTTCCAATCAATTTTATCTGACACTTCCTTAATTCTTTCTTTATTTTTGGTTCTTTCAAGAACGTTCAAATAAAGAAGAATATACTGTTCATTATTAGGAAACTTACGGTATAAATAT
>NZ_QKNZ01000043.1:0-8104 GCF_014156605.1 Flavobacterium sp. SOK18b | reverse complement strand
TTGACTCGTAATAGACATTGCAAGTGGCAAAGCTGGCTGGTTGATGGTAATGGTTCCATCAGCAAAACAACCTGTTGCCGTATCCGTAACACGTACGGTATACGTACCTGCTGCCACATTGCTTAGCGTAAGTACATTATTAGATTTTGTTAAGGTTCCTGTACTAAATGTTGTTGGTGTATATGTGAAAGCACCTACTGTAGCATTTCCAGAAACGGTAAACGTTCCTGATCCTGTAGTTCCGCCTTGGCACAAAACATCGCTGGTTTTATTAGCCGCAACGGCAATTGGTGTAACTGGGTCAATATTGTGTGATTCGGTGTAGTAACAACCATTCGCATCGGTTACTCTAAAGGTGTAGTTTCCTGGTAATAAATTAGGGAACGAAGCCGCTACTGATGATCCTGCGGTCGTTATTGGTCCAAAATTAGAATTAGCTGTACCTGAATTTGTTGCTGTAATCAAGAACGATAAAGCGCCTACTCCATTGGTAGCCGTTACAGAAACCGTTGTGGTAGTTGCTGTACACGTTACTGCTGCATTTAAAAACGTTAAATCTGTTGGTTTGTTTAATGGTGCTAAAACAATAGCTTGCATTGGTGACAAACAACCATTGGCATCTTTAACTACTATTTGAATGGTTTGAGTGGTTCCGTTATCGTTTACAGTTAAGGTATTGCTTGGTCCAAAACTACCTCCATTGTTATAACTATACGTATACGTTCCTGTTCCACCTGTTGGTGCTACAGTTATGGTAGCCGATTGAGGCGCATTGGTAGTACTACAACTGAATGCTGTTGCGCTAGCGTTTGGTACAATTGGTGTTGGATTTATAATCGTCACTTGAGTTGGTGTCGACTCACAACCTTTGCTGTCTATAACTTTAATATCATAAATACCTGCTGCTAAACCTGTAAACTGGTTAGTAGCTTGAGTAGTATACGTTGTAACCGTGCTTAATTTTATAGCATAGGTATAAGTAGTAGTAAATCCTCCTGAAGGGGTTACAGTAATGGTCCCGTTATTCAAGCCGTTGCACGTAATATCCGTTTTTGCAGTAATGTGTGTCGGAGTTGTTTTTGGTGTTACTACAATAGGATTACTTGTTGCAGGACAACCACGGCTGTCTGTAACCGTGAATACATAGCTACCTGCTTGTGTGGCAGTGTACGGGAATGAAGTCACTGCAGTAGGAGTTCCTGAATTATAAGAAACACTATAGGTATAAGTTGGACCGTATCCGTTTGTAATGACTGGATTACCAATAGAGGCATCAACTAAACACGTTAAATCATTGATTAAAGTTACATTGAAACCTATTTGTGGAGCAATAACTACATTAGAAATTGTTGATGTACAATTATTACTATCCGTTACTAAAATAGTGTGTGTTCCTGGTCCTACATTGGCAAAAGAATAAGTAGTCGCTACAGAACTCACACCTGCATTGCTGTCTAATTGATACGTAAAAGGACCTGTCCCTCCCGAAACATTGACTACAAGAGTAGCTGGATCCGCAGTGGTATAGCAATAATCTGTGGTATTAGCCAGTACAGCATTAACAGCTGGAGAAGCTAAAACGGATACTGCAACTCCTGTTGGGTTAGTACAGCCATTTGCATCTTTTACAAATACCGTATAATCTCCCGCTGGAACATTAGTAAAATCTCTACTAGTATTAAAAGCGGTAATTACAGTAGTACCGTTGGTAGCACGCAATTCATATTGATAGGCCGGAGTACCTCCTCCGCCGGTTGCACGTATTGTAGCTCCTGTGGTACACGTTGCCGGAGTAAGTATTGCTGCAGCAGCTGTAACAGCAGCAGGCGCAATGATGTTTACTGTAAATGATTTAGAACAAGCCGTAACTGTAGATCCTACTGGACGAACCAAAACACTATAAGAATTAACGCCCAAGGTATTAATAACTACAGGAGAAGTTAACTGGGCAGCACTCCATGCACCACCATTATTTAATGAATATTCAAAACCAGTAGTGGCATCAAAATTTTGAGCCGTGATGGTAAATCCGCCATCAGCACCTCCTGCACAAGACACATTGCGTTGTCCTGTAACTTGAGCCGCAAACGCACGACCTGTAGGTACTTGGATATCAATCGTTCTTGATGTAATACAAGCTTTTGGCAATTGATACACTCTAATGTCATCAATAGCAGCATCATTACCATTGTAATCTGTACTACCAGACCTTACACGGAATGTTAAAGACGTATTGTTTCCTGGATTCAAAGATACAGATCGTAATACCCAATTATTAGAACGGGGTATTGTAGGTATTGGAGGAACTCCTGTTGGGTTTGGTGTTGGAGGTATTGGTGGTTGCTGAGCAACTATATTTCCAAATGAATCTACTAATTCAAAAGAAAAGCTAGGATCTGCAGCACCCACGAAATTAGCACGCAATAAATTAGCTACGTAGGCTTCTACAATAACAGGTTGATTAGGGATAATATCATTAATTACCTTACTGTACAATACCCCATTAGCACCAGCTGCTTCACCAATATTAACTGCTAAAAAGCGTCCATTAGGATTGGCTCCTGCAGTAGTATGGTCTCTAAAAGCAAACCAAGCAGAGTTATTTGGAACAATTCCTCTTGTAACTACGTACTGATTATCTTCTAAAGTTAATCTAGTATCATTAGTACAAGTTGACGGAACTACATCTAGATTGTGATAGCAGTAAGCAGCTGCTATCCCTGGAGTGGTTGTGTTTGCACCAATACCAAAATCTTCATTCAATAAATTACTAAATGTAGTTACAGTAGACAATTGATAATCTATCCTTATGGCATGGGGTCCCGGCGTAACGTTTAAGAAAATATTACTTGGAGTATTAGGGTTTTGTACACCATCAATAAAATAATTATAAGTATAATTGATATTGCCTGGATTATTTACCGTTACAATACTTGTGGCTGTTCCGTCACAATTAAAATCAACTGGCGTACCCACATTAATATTTGGAATTGCTGGAGCAGGATCAACAGTTACTGGAGCTTGAAAAATACAATTGTTTCGGTCTCTTACATACAAAATATAATTACCTGGCGCTTTCAAAGCATTATTAACGGTGGTCCAAGATCCTTGGTTGTCAAAACTAAATTCATAAGGCGCAACTCCTCCTTGAACATTGGTAATACGAACCCTGCCTTCGCCCGCCGGTCCACAACCTGCTAACTCAGATACTCCTGCAGAAGCTGTTAGCGCTGCTGCTGGTTGGGTAATGGTAATAGGTCTCATAGGTTCCAGACACTCTACTCCATTCAATGTGTATTTTAAGATGGTATTGTAAGTCCCTGCAGCTAAACCAGAAATTAGTCCCGAGTTACCATAGTTCAATCCGTTATCTATACTGTAGGTTACGGTATATCCATTATCAGCAGTCATGTTAAAATTAATAACACCAGTAGTATCACCATAACAATTTACATTAGTCCCTACTGTGTTGTAAACCGGTTTAGGAACACTTGCTACGTTTATAGAGGTTGTAGTTCTACAGCCGTTAAAATCAACAACTACTATTTGATAAAGTCCCGCTGTTGGGGTATTTATAACATTCGAAAATTGAGGAGATGTTGCACCGTTTACATAATAGGAATATGGTGTGGTTCCACCAACTGGTGTAACAGTAACTTCACCTGTTTCGCAGGTTAGTGCTTTGGTTTGGTTTACCGTAGCTGTCAAGATAGCAGGTTCTTTAATTTCTATAGATCCGGTACCCAAACATCCATCATCAGTTCGTACTTCATAGGTGTACATGCCTGCGGTTAAATTTGGAAAGTCAAAATCACTTGCAGCAATTGGGCCAACTGAATTTACAATTGTTCCATTCTTTTTTAAAGTGTAAAAATATTGTGCTCGTACGTCATTGGCTGCTAATTTTATTAAGCCACGATCCCCATTACAAAGTGGTTGAGTTACAAATTCACTTACAGTAAAATTACGTCTAACAATATCAATACCTGGTACTGAAAACAAACATGGATTAGTTGCAATGCCTTGTTGTCTAATATAAACCGTATAAGTTCCTGGAGTTGAAATTGGAAAAACATTACTGGTTTGAAAAGGACCTGTTGCATTCAAACTGAATTCATATCCTGTAGCGGGAACTCCACCCACAGTAATTTGTCCGATGGTCGTACAATAGATATCTCTAGAAACGGCAGTTGGGTTTAATAAGTTTTTGAAAACATTAAAATAGAATATATTAAAACAGCCTCCTGCATAATTAAACACTACTCTATATTGACCTGAGGTATCGGCAGTATAATTAGATCCTGTAGCCACTGTAGTCCAAGTACAACTAGCTTGTTCATTGGCACAATCATCTGAACCAACGGCAGGACAACTGGCTTCGTTCAAGCGTTGCCATTGAATGGAAGTAGCATCAGAAGCACCCGTAGTGATTAATTTGCTCGCATTAGCACCACACAAAAATATTTTAGGTAATAGCTTTCCGTTATTCGTACAAGTTACCACCTGATCTGCAAATGGAATAACCGGATTAGAAACCGCTGATCCAGCTGGTTTTACAGTAACCACTTGTTTTATAGTTCTACATGGAGCTATTGCAAAATTGGTTACATAATAAGTACCCGTTTGCGAAACCGTAATGGATTGTGTTGTACCTATTACCGGAGTTCCTGAAGGGCTGGTTGACCAAGAATAAGCATTATATCCATTGGCAGCTGTAAGTACCACAGTGGCACCACATAACTGGTACTCTTTTGTATATACACAATTTTCAGTTCCTACTAAAAAATTGGTTGGTGCTGGAGTTCCTAAAAAACAAGCTCCAAAAGTAGCTAAACTTTGCTGATCATCAACTTTAATTCCACTTGTAACACCATCATAGGTTGCAAAAGCTGTATTTTGAATCTTGTCTGAACAAGCATCACTCAAATCATTACATTCAGGAACTACTTTAACTTTAAAACGAATTATATATCTAGGATCTTTAACCTCAACTAAATTTTTAGGAATTGTAAATATAATGGTTCTTGTTGAAGCAGTATAGGTGTATGTAATTCCTGAGCCGTTAGGAATAATAATATTACTAGGATCAAAATTAATATTGATAGGCAAAACATCTTTAATGGTAAAGTTATCAGCATTGTCATTTCCTATGTTTTGGAAACCAATTGCATAAAATAATTCTTGACCCAGAGTTACATTTTGATTACCAATATCGTTTGTTAGCGTGGCATCGCTGAAAACTTGTTTGGTCAAAACAATATTTGGCGCTATGATATCTAAAGCAATTGCATTGAAATAATAAAAATAAATATCTTGTGAACTTCTTAAATTAATGGTTGCACTAATATCATTATTTTTAATAATTGCATTACCATTATTATTGATCTCTAGTATTCCAGCGTCATAACCTAATGTATTAGAACTGTTTGGTGTCCTATTGAGGAAATCCTCCGTTTTGTTTGTAACAGGATCAATAAAAGTTACAGAACTATTAAAAAAATTGTTTGTGCCTCTTATGGTGGTTCCTGCATTATTTACTGCAGATAAAATAGACCCATTGATTGCTAAGTAATCACCATTAATTCCTTGATCACCCTCTAAGGCCGAAAAAGCAAATTTTGCTCTTACAGGTCCCGTTGGGATTGTTCTGAATCCCGAAACTGGTATATCTAAGTTTACAGTAGAACTTATGGCACTAAACCCATCAAAAGAAGTAATGGATTTTGCAGGTAATTTAGGATCTTCATATACAATGTATAACGACCAACCTGCCGAAAGTCCAGTACCGCCATTTATACCTTGAGCTGTAGACACGTTTGCAACAGTATAGGTTCCCTCTGGATTTGGATTCCCTGTTCCAGTCACTAAGCTAGTTACATCAGCCACACAAGCATAGGGCAAACTGGTTCCTATGAGTGTAGTCGAATTATGAATGACGGTTCCTACAACATCATTATAACCGCCCGAAGGCATTTTAAACTTAATATTGGTCACTGGAGTTGTACCCTTAGTTACGGCACCCCAATACAAAGCTGCATATACAATTTTATAACAAGGCGCAGAGGTAGCTACGGGATTCGGAACAACAAGATTAGCACTACTAGAATTAAAAATACCTGGAGTAGCACCATTATCAATGTTGATGTACTCCATACTAAAATCAGAGTTCAAATTGGTATTATTATAAGGATCGTTTGGATTCCTATTATTAGTATTCCTATTCAAAATACTGTTACCTATAAGTAACATATCACCTTTAATGTCACGATCAAATCGACGTGTAAAAGGAACTACGTTTTGAGAAATAGACAAAAAACTTTGCAAAAACATAAAAGCAAGTAGGATTACTTTTAAAAAAGTAGTTTTTTTCATGATTGTGGTATTTTTAAAGCATAAGCCTAGTAAATGGGGAAATCTACTAGACAGATCTTTCTTATTTATTTTTAAATTCCAATTTTAATATTCTCTAACGGTTGTTGCTTTTATTAAATTAATCAAAGATCCCAATCTTTGTTCTCGTCTAATTTTCAACTTTTATAACAACCATTTTCGCATTGTACGGCTTGTTTCCTCTTGACTCTAATGTTTTAGTCGCCTCCTCCAAAATATCAAAACGTGTTGTGTAAATGAAATAGTTAGAAGACTTCACATCAAAGAAGAAATTCACCTTATTTTCCCCTGCCGCAACCGTTTTGGTTAAGAATGCATCTCGTTTTGCAACGTCTGCATGAACCGCATAAACAATATAATATCCTGTTTCCACATTTTTAATGTTCTTGATAATCTGCATGTTCAACTGCTCATTACCAAAATCAAAATCTTCTGGTTTTAATGGTGTTGCACTGAGTTTAGTAGTCTCCTTAATACGTTTTAAGGTTTCCTGATCTCTAGCCAAACGATCGTCTTCATTTTGGAAATTCGCACGCTTGATACGGCGTTTTTTCTCTATTTCTGTATCCACTTTAATTTGTTCTAATGTGGCTAACAAGTTTTTGTTAGACAACTCCGCTTTCGCTTGCTCTGCTTTTAATTGCTCTATACTTTGCAAGTAGCTTACAGTAAGGGCATCGTTCTTGTTTGGCACTTTTTTAATACGCTCTTCATATAATGCCTTAAAGTTACTCAATAATTGATTCTGATTTTGATTTACTATTTCAATTTCAGCCTTCAAGTTATCTAGCTCTGCATTTTGAGCAGCAGCACTCTTAAATGCTTTTGGGGCACTAGCAATTCCTTTATCACTTAAATCGTTCTCCGTTTTTAAGTCCTGGAGTTCTTTCTCTTTCAGTTTTACTTTCTCGTTCAATTGAGACAATAGTTGTTGTTGCGTTTTACCAGCCATATCAAGAGTCTCCGCAATTTTATCCATTGATTTGGAATTCTCATCCTTTGGTTTATTTTGAGCAGCCAACTTAGCTTGAGCTTCGGCATCTGCCTTCGCTTTTGCGTCGGCTTCTAGTCTTGCTTTAGCCTCTACTTCTGCTTTGGCTTTAGCTTCCAAAGCTTGTTTCGCAGCCTCTGCCTCTGCTTTAGCTTTAGCTTCAGCAGCTAACTTCGCTTTCGTTTCTGCTTCTAGTTTCGCTTTGGCTTCCACAGCCTTTTTTGCAGCTTCGGCATCTGCTTTCGCTTTTGCGTCTGCAGCTAATTTGGCTTTGGTTTCTGCTTCTAGTTTAGCTTTGGCTTCCGAAGCTTGTTTCGCAGCTTCAGCATCCGCTTTCGCTTTTACATCTGCAGCTAATTTTGCTTTTGTTTCTGCTTCTAGTTTAGCTTTGGCTTCCGAAGCTTGTTTCGCAGCTTCAGCATCCGCTTTCGCTTTTACATCTGCAGCTAATTTTGCTTTTGTTTCTGCTTCTATTTTCGCTTTGGCTTCCGCAGCCTGTTTTGCAGCTTCGGCATCTGCTTTCGCTTTTGCGTCTGCAGCTAATTTGGCTTTAGTTTCTGCTTCTAGTTTCGCTTTGGCTTCCGAAGCTTGTTTCGCAGCTTCAGCATCCGCTTTCGCTTTTGCATCTGCAGCTAATTTGGCTTTGATTTCTGCATCTAATTTAGCCTTAGCTTCCGCAGCTTGTTTCGCAGCTTCGACATCCACTTTCGCTTTTGCATCTGC
>NZ_QKNZ01000042.1:0-89320 GCF_014156605.1 Flavobacterium sp. SOK18b | reverse complement strand
ACCAATTTCACCATCCGAGCATTAAGAGGTGTTTGAGCGAAAAACGGGGCTCGAACCCGCGACCTCGACCTTGGCAAGGTCGCGCTCTACCAACTGAGCTATTTTCGCATTTTGTATTTAAAAGAACCGCAATACTTGGTTCGTATTGCGGTTGCAAATTTAGCACATTTATTGAATTAAACAAGCCTTTTTTGCAAAAAAATCAAACAAAAAAGATAACAATCTGATAACGTGCCACTAAAAAACATAAATTATTTTCTAGTCAACATTCTTTTAATTTCATTGAGTTTCATTAATGCCTCCATAGGCGTTATGGTATTAATATCAAGACTAATGATCTCTTCTTTTATTTCTTCGAGTAAAGGATCGTCAAGATTAAAGAAACTCATTTGCATTGGCTCCGCCGGTTCTCCTTTTAGTATTGATCCCTGCTTTGAGGTTTTAGTACCATTTAAGGCATCACTAGAATGGTTACGCTCTAATTTCTTGAGTAGTTTTTGGGCTTTTAAAATCACTATTTGAGGCATTCCAGCCATTTTGGCTACATGAATCCCAAAACTGTGTGCACTTCCTCCTTTTACTAATTTTCGAATAAAAAGAACATTGTCTTTTAATTCTTTAACAGCCACATTGTAATTTTGTATGCGTGTTAATGATTCACTCATTTCATTCAACTCATGGTAATGCGTAGCAAACAAGGTTTTGGGCTGAGATGGGTGTTCGTGTAAAAATTCGGCTATGGCCCAAGCAATCGAAATTCCGTCATAGGTACTGGTTCCTCGACCAATTTCATCTAATAGAACTAAACTTCGATCGGAAATATTATTCAAGATAGATGCCGTTTCATTCATTTCAACCATAAAAGTAGACTCACCCATAGAGATGTTATCACTTGCTCCTACTCTTGTAAATATTTTATCTACAATTCCCATTCGTAAACTTTCGGCAGGGACAAAACTTCCCATTTGAGCCAAAAGTACAATTAAGGCGGTTTGCCTTAATATTGCTGATTTACCAGACATGTTTGGTCCTGTAATCATAATTAATTGCTGTGTTTCTCGATCCAGAAAAACATCATTTGCAATATACGGCGTCCCTACAGGCAATTGTTTTTCTATCACTGGATGTCTTCCGTTTTTGATATCCAATTCAAAACTATCATCAAGTTCAGGACAAACATACTTATTCTCAACAGCTAACTGAGTAAAAGAGCACAAGCAATCTAGTTGTGCGATTAAATTAGCGTTCATTTGAACTGGTTTGATGTACGTTGCAATCCAACTCACCAATTGCTCAAATAATTCGACTTCTATTTTATGAATTTTTTCCTCGGCGCCTAGGATTTTAGTTTCGTATTCTTTTAGTTCTTCCGTAATATACCGTTCTGCATTGACTAGTGTTTGTTTCCTGATCCATTCTACAGGCACTTTATCTTTGTGCATATTACGCACTTCAATATAGTAACCAAAAACGTTATTGAATGAGATTTTCAACGATGAAATCCCCGTTGCTTGTGATTCGCGTTTTTCAATACCCTCTAAAAATTCCTTACCTGAAGTTGAAATCGCTCTTAACTCGTCAAGTTCAGCATGAACTCCTGGCGCAATAGCATTTCCTTTGGCAATAGCCACAGGAGCATCTTGATTTAAAACGGATTTAATTTTTTCGCGAAGCAAATCGCAACTATGCAAGCTATCCCCTATTACTTTTACTGCTTCTTGCTGACTTTGTAAAGCAAGTGTTTTTATCGGAATTATGGCATCCAGAGATTCTTTCAAGTAAATCACTTCTCGTGGCGAAACTTTACCAGCAGCAATTTTAGAAATCAGTCGTTCTAAGTCGGATATTTGTTTGATTTGATTTTGAATGTTCTTTAAAACACTCTGATTCTCTTTTAGATAAGAAACCACTTGATGCCTGCCTTTTATTTTATGACTGTCTTTTAAAGGCAAAGCTAGCCATCGTTTGAGTAGTCTTCCACCCATTGGCGAAAGCGTTTTATCAATCACATCAAGCAAGGTCACCGCATTAGGATTATAACTATGGTAAAGCTCTAAGTTGCGAATGGTAAAGCGATCCATCCATACATAAGCATCCTCAGCAATACGCTGTATAGACGTTATGTGTTGCACCCTATTATGCTGTGTTTCGGACAAATAATACAATATGGCTCCAGATGCAATGATACCTTCGTTCAAATCTTCAATACCAAAACCTTTTAAAGAAACCGTCTGAAAATGTTTTGTGAGCGTTTCAAAGGCATAATCTTCCTTAAAAACCCAATCTTCCAGATAAAAATTATGGAAGTCTTCGCCAAAAGCTTCTTTAAATTCCCCTTTTTTATTTTTTGGAATCAAAACTTCACTTGGGCTAAAATTTTGAAGCAACTTATCAATATATTCGGCGTTACCTTGAGCAGTTAAAAACTCCCCTGTTGAAACATCCAGAAAGGAGATCCCTATGATTTTATTGGCAAAATAAATTGCCGCAAGAAAATTATTTGTTTTGGATTGCAAAACCTCATCGTTCATTGAAACTCCTGGCGTAACGAGTTCGGTAACACCACGTTTTATGATGGTTTTGGTCATTTTAGGATCTTCAAGCTGATCGCAAATTGCTACACGCAAACCTGCTTTGACAAGCTTAGGCAAATAGGTATTCAAGGAATGATGTGGAAAACCTGCCAAGGCAGTTTCTCCTTCGGAGCCTGCGCCACGCTTGGTCAAAACAATTCCAAGGATTTTTGAGGCTCGAACCGCATCTTCGCCAAAGGTTTCATAAAAATCACCCACACGAAATAGCAAGCAAGCATCAGGGTACTTTCTTTTTATCTCGTTGTATTGCTTCATCAATGGTGTTTCCTTGACTATTTTATCTTTTGACGCCACTTTTTTTGAGGTATTTGGTAATTAAAATTTAGGCGAATTTATAGATTTTTAAACAAAATTGAACGCAATTCAAACTAAAGTATTCATTTTAATATAATTTTAGATGTAACATATAATTTTTTAATTAAATTTGTACTTACAATTAAACATTATACTGACATGAAAAAAATAATTGCTTTAGCTATGCTAGTTACCTTTGGGATAACAGGTATGAACGCACAAGAAACTACAAAAAAATTGAAACCGGTAAAAGCTAAAATTGCTAATACGAAGGTAAATGGAGCAGGAATGCTTTTTGTAAGCGAAACCATTGATTATGGTACTGTTGCTCACAACTCTGATGGAAGAAGAGAATTTGTATTTACAAACAACGGAAACAAACCATTAATCATTACAAATGCTCAAGGATCATGTGGTTGTACGGTTCCTACTTATCCTAAAGAGCCTATTGCTCCTGGAGCAAAAGGAGTTATTGGAGTGAAATATGACACTTCAAGAGGAGGACAGCCGTTTACTAAAACAATCACGTTAACATCTAACGCAGTTGTTCCTACTAAAACACTTACTATCAAAGGAAACGTTTTAGCAGCTGAAACATCAAAAAGCTAATTCTTTTTACAACAAATACTTTAAAGCTTCCTGTAAAATTGGAAGCTTTTTTTTTGAATAATTCCACACCATGAGAAAGTTAGAAAACAGTGAACTCGAACGTAAATCAATTGAAACCTTTAAAAAATCTACAAAAACACCCCTGATACTGGTGTTAGATGATATTAGAAGTTTACACAATATCGGATCTGTATTTCGTACCGCAGATGCTTTCTTGATTGAAAAAATTTATCTGTGCGGCATAACAGCTACTCCTCCTAACAAAGAAATTCACAAAACAGCACTTGGCGCTACAGAAACTGTTGCTTGGGAACATTACGATAGCGTCTTAGAAGTTATAGAGAAATTAAACATTGAAAATGTGATTACTCTAGCTATTGAACAAGTAGAGCATGCTGTTTTTCTTCAAAATTTTGAAGTTGAAAAAGAAAAAAAATACGCTTTAGTCTTTGGCAATGAAGTTCATGGCGTTTCACAAGAAGCGGTGGCATTATGTACTGGTTGTATTGAAATTCCTCAGCTAGGAACAAAACATTCCTTAAACATATCTGTGAGTGCTGGGATCGTTGTTTGGGATTTATTTAAACAGTTCCAGTATTGATTTTCTTTTGAATTTCGTTCAAGATAAACAAGTAGTCTTCTTGATTTTTAACAAAATCTCTATCAGATACATCAATGATCAAAACATTGAGATCTGTTTGAGATTTAATGTAATCTAAATAGCCACTATTTATTTTATCTAAATAATCGGTAGGGATTTTTTGCTCATAACTGCGTCCTCTTTTCTTGATGTTTTGCAGCAGGCGCTCTGAATTTTGATATAAATAAACGTATAAATCTGGCTTAGGCATTTCTTTGTAAATGATATCAAACAAGTTGCGATACAAGCGGTATTCATCTTCAGCGAGTGTAATCTTGGCAAAAATCAACGATTTAAAAATATGATAATCCGCTACTAAAAAATCTTTGAACAAGTCAAATTGCGCCAAGTCATCTGATAATTGCTGATACCTATCGGCAAGAAAAGACATCTCTAGCGGAAAGGCATAACGGTTTTGATCTTTATAAAATTTTGGCAAAAAAGGATTATCAGCAAATCGCTCTAAAACTGTTTTAGCATTAAAATCTTCCGCTATTTTTGATGCTAAGGTTGTTTTTCCTGCGCCTATATTCCCTTCAAAAGCTACATAATTATAGCGCTCTAGCGGAATGTTACGCAACGGTTCATCAAGATCTTGTATGTATACACAAGCGCTTGTATCTGGAGTACACGCCAACAACTCCGAAACATTTTTATGTAAAAGAGGGTGTTTCCAATCTAGATTCAGATCCAAAACAGGAACCAAAACAAAATTCCTGTTTTGCATTAAAGGATGTGGCACCTGTAATTTTTCAGTAGCAATAACATCGTCATCAAAAGCAACAATATCAATATCTATTACTCTAGATTGGTATTCAGTTGATAGATTAGGAACACGTCCCAAACGTTTTTCAATTTTTAAAACCTGATTCAAAACTTTATGCGCCGCTTGATACGTGTGAATTAGTACGGCACAATTATAAAAGGCTTCACTCTCAAAACCCCAAGCGGGTGATTCATATAACTTAGAGGTTTTGATAATTGTACCAACCTCTTGATGTATTAACTGCAGACATTGAAGGATGTTTTCCTTGCGATTTCCTTGATTACTTCCTATGGATAATATGACTTGATGTTGTGATTTCATAATGGGGTGCAAATTAACTAAAAGAATTTTAGAATTATATCAAATTGAGCTATGCATAAAATAATAAACATAAAAAAGTCTCCCATTTGTGTAACAATACGATGGTTTCAGAGACTTATTAAAAAAATATAAGTATGAAATTTTTAGGAAATGTATTAGCTACCATCATTGGTATTTTTGTGTTTTTCATGTTGTTTTTCTTTGGCATTGTTCTGATTGGAGCCATTTTTGGTGGTGAATCTGAAGGAGTTGTAGTTGAAAATAATTCAGTTATCGAGTTGGATTTAGGAAATATACAAAATGATTATGCAGGAAAATACAAAGATCCTTGGGTTACCGTTTTCTCAGAAAACAAAACCATTGGTTTAATTGATATCTTAAATGCTATTGAAGAAGCAAAAAATGATGACGATATTAAGGGAATATCTATTCTGAATAGCAATTCTGGATTGGGTATGGCACAAAGCAAAGCCTTGCGCGATGCACTAGAAAGTTTTAAAAAATCAGGGAAATTTGTCATGGCTTACGCCAATTCCTATTCTCAAAAAGAGTACTACATCAACTCTGTTGCGAGTCCTATTTACATCAATCCTGTTGGAGAAATGGACTTTAAAGGTCTTTCATCCGAAATTATGTTTTTCAAAGATTTCCAAGAAAAATCAGGATTAAAAATGGAAGTGATTCGCCACGGAAAATATAAAAGTGCCGTAGAACCTTTTCTTGAAAACAAGATGAGTGATGCTAATAGAGAACAAACTACAGCTTTATTAACGTCTGTTTGGAATTCTGTTGTAAATGACATTTCAAAAAGTAGAAACATTCCAGTGGCAAAACTAAATGAAATTGCAAATGGCCTGCAAGCTAGAACCCCAGAAATGGCAAAAGCACAAAAGCTAGTAGACATTATTGCCTACGAAGATATATATCATGACGCCATTAAGAAAATTTTAAAAGTAGATCAAGACAAAGATTACAACACCATATCTGTTGTTGATTACGCACAAAAAGTAGCCACAACCTCCCTATCAAAAGATAGCTCAAATGAAATTGCAGTTATTTATGCTCAGGGAGAAATTATGGGTGGTGAAGGAGATGTAACAGTAATAGGTGAAGGATCTATGCGTCGCTCATTGGAAGAAGCCAGAAATAATAAAGACGTAAAAGCAATTGTTTTACGAATAGACAGTCCAGGTGGAAGTGCATTAACGTCTGACTTGATTTGGAGAGAAATTGAATTGACCAAAAAAGTAAAACCTATTGTAGTGTCCATGGGGAATTATGCAGCATCCGGAGGATATTACATTGCTTGTAACGCCAATACCATTTTTGCTGAAGAAAACACCATTACGGGATCTATAGGAGTTTTTGGAGTTTTACCAAATTTTACGCCACTGGCAACAAAGATGGGTATTTATACCGAGCAAGTTAAAACACATACTAATGCTGCTGATTATAGTCCATTTGTACCATTAGACGAAAACTTTAAAGCAGTTACTCTTGAAGGGGTAGAGCATATCTACAAAACATTTGTAACGCATGTAGCAACAGGTCGTAAAATGACATTTGCTCAAGTAGATGCCATTGCCCAAGGAAGAGTTTGGACAGGATCTGAAGCACTAAAAATAGGACTTGTAGATAAAATAGGTGGTCTAAATGATGCTATTGCAAATGCTGCTAAGCTTGCCAAAATAAAGACTTACAGTACTCAAAATTATCCAGAATACGAGAAAAACTTTGAGGATTTATTTGCTGGCTTCCCATTTGCGACATCAAAAGCTGCTTTTATCAAAGAAGAAATTGGAGAAGAAAATTACCGTGTGATGCAGGAAATTAAAAAACTTCAAAACCGCAAAGGTGTACAAGCCATGTTGCCGTATGAAATCAACATTAGGTAATTAAAAAATCAAAAGCTTATAAAATCCGCTTGAGTATGATGCTCGAGCGGATTTTTTTATTTTCAAATAATAAAGATTTTTGGGTTTTATGAAAACATTACATACAATTTACCTAATAAACCATTATTTTTGTATTGAGTTGACCAAAATTTTCCTTGGTCTTATCCCATTAAAAACTAAAACATTATGGTAAAGAAAATTTTAAAAATCATTGGAATCCTCTTATTACTTTTGATAGTAACGCTATTTGCTGCACCGTTTTTATTCAAAGACCAGATAAAAGCAAAAATATCTGAGGCTATAAACGCCAATGTAGACGCCAAAGTAACCTTTGCAGAAGCAGATTTAAGTCTTTTTAAAAATTTTCCAAATGCAAATGTAACTTTAGAAAAATTAGTCATAATCAACAAAGCGCCCTTTGAAGGTGACACCCTTGTTTCATTGGGAGAAATCGACTTAAAAATGTCTATCAAAGAACTTTTTAAGGATAAAAAAGAAGCCATTGCTATTGATGGCATTTACTCTAAAAATGGATTAATTAATATCATTTTCAATAAAAATGGAATCGGCAACTTTGATATTGCTCTCAAAGATCAAAAAGCAAAAGAAGAAGGTCCAAGTAGTCCATTACTTTTAAAAATCAAAGATTATAAAATTGAGAACTTTCAATTTCGCTATTTTGATGAAAGCTCTAAAATTAAAATGGTTATTGATAGTCTTAACCATGAAGGAACAGGAGATTTTGCTGCACAAAAATTAGATTTAGACACCAAAACTACAGCCAAAATTTCTCTCAACCTGGACAAGGTCAACTACATGAATAAGGTTGCCTTAACACTAGATGCCGTTTTAGGTATTGATTTGGCGCAAAGCAAATATACGTTTAAGGAAAACAAAGCCTTAATCAATCAATTGCCGTTAGAATTTGATGGTTTTATACAAATAATGCCAAACGGACAACAATATGACTTAACGTTTAAAACACCTACCTCCTCATTCAAAAACTTTTTAGGGATTATCCCTGAAGCCTACGCCGCTAGTCTAGACAATGTAAAAACTACTGGAGATTTCACCATAGTTGGTTTTGCAAAAGGGTTGTACTCTGAGACTACTGTTCCAAAGTTTAACATAGCCTTTGCCTCAAACAATGCTTCGTTTCAATATCCGAATTTGCCTAAATCAGTTGATAAAATTGTAATAGATACCAAAATTATCAACGAAACGGGAATTCTTAATGACACCTATGTAAACCTAGACCAACTATCATTTCAAATTGATCAGGATGTATTTAATGCCAAAGCCAATATTAGAAACGTGACGCAAAACGCACTAGTTGATGCCGCATTAAAAGGAACTATTAATTTAGCTAATCTCTCTAAGGCCTATCCTATCAAACTTGACAAACCTTTATCAGGTATTTTAAAGGCTGATGTCACTACAAAATTTGACATGCAATCTGTTGAGAAAAGCGACTATGAAAAAATAAAGAATGCCGGAAACATGAGTTTATCTGGTTTTAAATACGCTGACGAAAACGGAAAAACAATGAACATAAGCACGGCAGTGGTTCAGTTCAATCCTAGCCAAGTGAATTTAAAACAATTGAATGCTACGACAGGAAAAAGCGACATTAGTGTAAGTGGAATTTTAGAGAATTTTTACGGATTTATCTTTAGAAATCAAGAACTAAAAGGAAATTTCAATATGATTTCGAAGCAAATAGCTGTTGATGATTTTATGACGACAGGCGAACCTGCAAAAACCGAAGCAGCTACAGCTAAAAAAGCCGATGCCATGAAGATTCCTGCGTTCTTAAATTGTACGCTTACCGCAAAAGCTACTACCGTTTTATATGACAACCTTACGCTGAGAGATGTCTCTGGAAAATTATTTGTTAGGGATCAAAAAGTAACCCTTGAAAACGTAAAAACATCTATTTTTGGAGGAACTATTGGCGTAAACGGTGCCGTTTCTACTAAAGGGAAAACACCTGTTTTTAACATGGATTTGAAATTAAATCAAGTAGATATTGCACAATCGTTTACGCAGCTGGACATGCTGAAAAAAATTGCTCCTATTGCCGGTATCATCAACGGGAAGCTGAACTCCAGCATTAAACTAAACGGAAATCTAGATGCAACTGAATTTACACCCGATTTAAAAACACTTACCGGAGACTTATTGGGTCAATTGTTGTCATCTACTGTAAACTCAAATAATTCTACTTTGCTCAAAGCAATTGGGTCTAACATCAAATTTATTGATGTCAACAAAATCAATTTAAATGACATTAAAGCAGCCATCACGTTCAAGGACGGTAAGGTAAATGTGAAGCCATTTGATATTAAATACAAAGACATCAAAGCCACTGTGGGTGGAACGCATGGTTTTGACCAAAGCATGAATTACACTTTAAAATTTGATGTGCCGGCCAAATATTTAGGCTCGGAAGCCAATGCGTTACTAGCTAAACTGACACCTGCTGATGCTGCCAAACTAGAGAATTTACCTATCAATGCATCTTTAGTTGGTAGTTTTACAAATCCGAGAATTACAACTGATGTAAAGACAGCGGTTACTAAGCTTACAACGCAACTGGTAAACCAACAAAAAGATCGATTGGTTAAAAAAGGAACCTCAGCAATTACAGATTATATTAACAAAAATAAAAAGCCAGGCGATACCACAAAAACAGCTACGCCTACTGCAGCTGCAACAAAAGAAGAAGTTAAAGCAAAAGCAGCCGATTTGCTTAACGGACTGTTCAAAAAGAAAAAGAAAGCTGTAGATACTACCAAAGTAAATTAAGAAGGTTTTATAAAATAGGAAAGAGGAATTCACTAAGTGAAATTCCTCTTTTTTTGTTTGTAATTTTAATCCTGTTCCTAGTGTAGGCGTGCTGCTGCAACGGGTTTACTTGCGTAAAGGATGGCAGCGGCATCCTTTTATGCAGCCCAAGCGGAATAAAAGATATAGCGAACAGCCTGACCTTTTTTTAAAATTTTTTCCAATTTTAAAAAAAGGATACGCCCAAGAACTTTTTAAACTGCAAGAGAAACTACATACCCCTCTGAACCACGGATGTTAAATACGGTTCCGTTTTCAAAAAGCAAATATTGCCCTTTTATCCCGGTAAGTTTTCCTTTAAATTGTGGTGTTTTATCTAAGCTTAAACTGTTTACTTTAGCAGGATAGTCTAGAACGGGATAATGCATTTCATACAAATCATTTTTTTGAGCATGAAAATATTCCTGAACCTCATTTGGAATTAGATTTTCAACTTTTAAACGTTCTGAAACTAAGTCAATTTGCTCTATATTATTGGTTAACATTTTTCGCCAATTTGTTTTATCAGCATAATGGTTCTTGAGTGCTACTTCGGTAATTCCGGCTAGATATCTATTAGGCACTTCAACAATTGAAATGGCTTGGTTGGCACCTTGATCTATCCATCGGGTTGGGACTTGTGTTTTGCGAGTCACTCCTACTTTTACTTCGCTAGATAAGGCCAGGTAAACAATATGCGGTTGCAATTGCACTTTTTGTTCATAGGCTAAATCCCGGTCTTGAATCCCAAGATGCGCGGTACTTAACTCGGGTTTCATAATCCAATCGCCCACGGCTGGGCTGGAATAAAAACAATCGTAACAAAAACCTTGACGGAATATTTTTTTCTTTTTGCCACAATTTAAACATTGATAGCCTACAAAATTGATTTCTAGCTCTTTATTCAGCAACTGATTCACGTTCAAAAAACTATCTTCAAAAACCAAGTAATATTGAATGGGATTACCCAATTCGGTTTGCATTTTTGCAAGTACACCTTCGTAAGTCATGCGCTTTAAAGTTTCGGGTTTAACACAAGTTGTTAAACAAATTTTGTTATTTTTGGTAAAGTTATCATTCGTAATTCATAATTCATAATTTAAAAATGCCGCTAACCATAATCAATTCGTTTGCTTCTTGGGTGCTTAAACAAAGGATTCATCAAATCGAACTTTTCTTGAAATACCCTAATGAAGTTCAGGAAGAATTGCTTATGCACTTGATACAATCCTCAAAGAATACAGTTGTTGGCAAAGAATATGAGTTTGCATCTATACAAACCTATGCCACGTTTGCAGAACGAGTTCCTATATCTAGCTACGAAGAATTGCAACCCCTAATTGAACGGACTCGCCAGGGAGAGCAAAACGTTTTTTGGGAAACACCCATAAAGTGGTTTGCTAAATCAAGCGGTACCACGAACGCTAAGAGTAAATTTATTCCTGTAAGTAATGAAGCGTTAGAAGATTGTCATTACAAAGGCAGCAAAGATTTGTTATGCTTGTATTTGAATAACAATGAAGATTCGGAATTATTTTTGGGGAAAAGTTTGCGCTTAGGTGGCAGTTCCCAAATTTACGAAGACAAGAATACTTTTTTTGGAGACTTGTCGGCTATTTTAATAGAGAACATGCCTATTTGGGCAGAGTTTAGCAGTACACCAAGCAGCAAAACGTCCTTAATGAGCGAATGGGAAACCAAGATTGCTGCCATTATCAACGAGACCAAAAATGAAAATGTTACTAGTTTTGCAGGAGTTCCTTCCTGGATGCTGGTATTAATGAATAAAATGCTGGAGGAAACCGGCAAAGGGAATTTATTAGAAATTTGGCCCAATTTAG
Source organism: Flavobacterium sp. SOK18b (assembly GCF_014156605.1). Lineage (NCBI taxonomy): Bacteria > Pseudomonadati > Bacteroidota > Flavobacteriia > Flavobacteriales > Flavobacteriaceae > Flavobacterium > Flavobacterium sp. SOK18b. The sequence goes on along the minus strand of NZ_QKNZ01000042.1, from coordinate 77,534 downwards.
AAGTGTATTTTCATGGTGGTGTCAATTTTGAACCGTACCGCGAGCAGTACAAAAAAATACTTCCCAAAAAAGATTTTAAGTATTACGAAATATACAATGCCTCTGAAGGTTTTTTTGCCATTCAAGACTTGAATTATTCCAGTGATTTGTTGTTGATGTTGGACTACGGGATTTTTTATGAGTTCATTCCGATGGATGCCTTTGGCACGCCAAATCAAAAAGTAATTCGACTGGCAGATGTAGAATTGTTTAAAAACTATGCTATTGTCATTACTACCAACTCTGGTTTGTGGCGCTACATGATAGGTGACACGGTGCGTTTTACTTCCTTAAACCCCTATAGAATAAGAGTTACAGGCAGAACCAAACATCATATCAATGTTTTTGGCGAAGAATTAATGGTTGAAAACACAGATCAGGCTATTGCCAAAGCCTGTAAAATCACCCAAACCGAAGTGGTTGACTATACTGTGGCACCCATTTTCATGGAAGGCAAAGAGAAAGGCGCTCACGAATGGATGATTGAGTTTAAAGACAACCCTACAGATGTAGCGGAATTCCAGAAAGTATTAGATGAATCCATACAAGCTCTCAACTCTGACTACGAAGCCAAACGCTACAACAACATGACCTTAAACCCATTGGTGATCAATGTAGCTCGTAAAAATTTATTTTACGATTGGTTAAAAGACCGAGACAAACTAGGCGGGCAACACAAAATACCAAGATTATCCAACCAAAGGGATTATTTGGAGCAATTGAAGGAGTTGCAGTTTCAAAATAAATATATGTGATAGAAATGAAATAGGATTGTATAAATTAAATAAAAGTTCTATTCCCTAATAAATATTGTAATAGCAATTTTAACAAAATCTAACTTCAAGATGATATCTCAATGAGTAAGAAATAAAAAATTACTTTAAATATCTATTTGAACGCAAAATACATTATTCTATATTAGCATTTTAAAATGCTATTCATTTAATGACAACACATAACCTTCTTCTTGTAGACGATCATCCTATTACTATTGATGCCTATATCAATATATTATCCCGACTTGAAAACACCACTATTCCAAAACATTTTACTACCGCATTTTCATGCCAAGAAGCATACAACAAAATAAGGGATAGGAATCATTCTCAGCTAACATTAGACGTAGCTTTTTTAGACATTAGTTTACCTCCTTATGAAGACAAAAACATTCAAAACGGTATTGATTTAGGAATTCTTATCAGACAATACTTTCCTAAATGTAAAATCATTTTATTAACCATGCATAGTGAACCTCTACTCTTATACAATGCAATTGAAAAAATAAATCCCGAAGGTTTTATATTAAAGAATGACATTAACGCACAATCCCTGATGACCGCTTATCAAGAAATAGTCGTTGGGCAAAAATTTTACAGCACCACCATTCATAAGGTGTTACGCCAAGACATTATAAAAAAACTTGATTTTGATGCCATTGATTGTGAAATATTGGCCTTATTATCCCGCGGAATAAGGACTAAAGACATGACAGACCAACTTGAACTGTCCTTGAGCACTATTGAAAAAAGGAAGTCAAATATTAAAATCCAGCTTTTAGTTGATAAAGGAACCGATAAAGATATCATAGACGAAGCAAAAAAAATAGGGATCATATAATCCAAAAAACCGTAAAATTTTAACATAAAAACCGTAAAATTAATCCAAAATCTTACATTAGATTTGCAACGTAGAAGTTTAAAAAAACAGAATGCCCCCAATTTTCTGTTCTATTAAGCGTTTGTTAAAAATTGAAAGCACTAGATTGATTTTACTCTAATCATACTAATCTAACGAAGGACCTACTACTTCTTTTAGGATTAATTTTAGGAGTATATAGTTATTTTTTTTAAGAAATTATAAACGAAAAAATCAGTATTCTAGTGCTATCAACCAATTTGTTGAGATGATTTATCCGTCTCAATTTGAAATAATGACACTGTTAACAGTTAACTATTTCATATATCTATAGATACTATTTTTTGATTTATAGCCATCATAAAATACATCATAGATTTTTTTTTGAGTTGAGCACTCGTATCGAGCGAGTGCTTTTTTTTTTAAAACTTAAGAATTAATGCTCCATCATATCAATATGCCTGTCATGGTATCCTAATAGGTATAAAACACCATCCAGACCTAAACTAGAAATAGCACTTTCTGCCTTTTCCTTAACAGTGGGTTTCGCGTGAAAAGCAATTCCAAGACCAGCAAGATTTAGCATTGGTAAATCATTTGCGCCATCACCTACCGCAATGGTTTGATTGATATGAATACCTTCTTTATCAGCAATGGCTTGTAGGTATTCGGCTTTCTTTTTACCGTCAACAATCTCACCTATGTAATCACCTGTTAACTTACCGTCTTTTATTTCTAGTTCGTTTGCATGAACATAATCAATTCCCAATTCTTTTTGCAAATAGTTCCCAAAAAAGGTAAAACCTCCAGAAAGAATAGCAGTTTTGTATCCGTAATATTTTAAGGCCTTCATTAATCTATGGGCGCCTTTTGTGATAGGTAAATTCTCGGCTACAGTTTGCAGTACTTCTTCACTCAATCCTTCTAACAAAGCCATTCGTTGCTTAAAGCTTTCGCTAAAATCAATTTCGCCATTCATTGCAGCCTCGGTAATTGCTTTAACTTGCTCGCCTACTCCAGCAAGTTCTGCAAGCTCATCAATAACTTCAGTTTGAATTAAGGTCGAATCCATATCAAAACATACTAGACGCCTATTTCTGCGATACATATTGTCCTCTTGAAACGATATATCCACATCTAGCGTTCTCGAAATTTCCATAAAACTGGCGGTTATAAAAGACTTATCAACGATTGTTCCCGTTACCGAAAGCTGAATGCAAGCACGAGGGAATTCTTCTTTTTCAATAATGGAAACACGTCCTGTCAATCTCTTAATAGCATCAATATTCAAGTTTTGATTGGATAAAATCTGGGTCACTGCAGCAATCTGTACCGCAGTTAATGTTTCCCCTAAAATATTGATTGTATACCGTTGTTTTCGTTGCCCTTTGACCCAAATCTCATATTCGCCAATAGATATAGGAATAAATTTGACCTTAACCCCCAATTCGTAGGCTTTGAATAACAAATCTTTTAAAACCGGCCCTGATGTTGATCCAGCCTGAATTTCAAATAATATACCCAAGGATAGCGTATCATGAATATCAGCTTGACCAATATCTAAAATAATAGCATTGTAATTGGCTAAAATTGATGTTAAACCAGCAGTTACTCCAGGCTTATCTTGTCCTGAAACTTTCAATAATATAACTTCTTTGTCCTCTACTTTCATGTGACATAATTAAATTGTACTAACAAAAATCGATATTCTAAAGTTGATATTAAATAAATAGACGTGATTTTTTAAAACAATAACAAATACTGTAAAAACTGCATAAAAAAACCTGTTTATATCAATAAACAGGTTTGCAATTTTAAGAAAACTGCAATCTAAGAGATTCTTGGATTTGATTAAATCCTACTTACTATTTATCTTAGAGTACTAAACTTCCACGTTGCTATTTTTAAAACTTTTAAAGAGTTGGATTCTCGACATGTTTTTTAAAATTATCTAAAATTGCCTGCCACCCATTTTTTTGTAATTCTTCTGTATTCTCTGTTTCTGGATCAAAACTTTCTATTATTTTTATGCAATCTGCTTCCTTCTCAAAAACAATTGTCACTTTTCTCCCATCAGCCAGTAGGTACTCTATTAAAGAATGGTTCACAACTTTAGTATAAACCCCTTCAAAGTCAAACTGCATTGTGCCGTCTTTTGAAGCCATCGTATATTTGAATTTCCCTCCCACTTTTAAGTTGTTTTCAGCAAAAGGAGTATGCCAATCATCTGAGGCGTTATTCCATTTCATGATATGCTCCGGAGTAGTCCATATGTTCCATACTTGATCTATTGAAGCATTTATGGTGCTTTGTACTGTTATCATTTTAAAGTTTTTTTTAATTTAAATATAAAATTACAAAATATTTAAAAGTAGATTTTCTTTTTTATATGCCAATATCTTTTTAAAATTTCCATAAAAAAAACCTGTTCAAATCAATGAACAGGTTAGTGTTTTCTTTGAGAAAATCGCAATATTAAGATGCTATCTCCAATCGTTTCAATAGATTTCTATTCAAAGTTTCTTGCGCGTATTCTTCATCAATCACTAAGGTCTTGTCTTCTGAACTTGGTAATTCGTACATCGCATCTGTTAAGATAGCTTCACATAAAGAACGCAAACCACGTGCACCTAATTTGTATTCTAAGGCTTTGTCCACAATAAAGTCTAATGCTTCATCAGTGATAGAGAACTCCACCTCATCCATTAAGAATAGTTTTTGGTACTGCTTGATTAAGGCATTTTTAGGCTCTGTCAAGATCGAACGCAAAGTTGCTCTATCCAAAGGATCCATGTGTGTCAAAACTGGTAAACGGCCAATAATCTCTGGAATCAATCCAAAATCTTTGATATCCTTTGGGATAATGTATTGCAACAAATTGTCTTTGTCAATATTGTCTACATTTTTTGAAGTCGAATACCCCACGGCTTGACGGTTCAATCGTTTCGAAATGATTCTTTCTATTCCATCAAAAGCACCACCGGCAATAAACAAGATATTTTGGGTATTTACCTCAACAAATTTTTGGTCTGGGTGTTTACGTCCTCCTTTTGGTGGGACATTCACAACGGTTCCTTCAAGTAATTTAAGTAAGGCTTGTTGTACTCCTTCACCAGACACATCACGCGTAATAGATGGATTATCACTTTTACGAGCAATTTTATCAATCTCATCAATAAATACAATTCCGCGTTCTGCTTTGGCTACATCATAATCAGCAGCTTGTAACAAACGTGTTAAAATACTCTCTACATCTTCACCTACATAACCTGCCTCTGTCAATACGGTAGCATCTACAATAGCTAAAGGAACGTCAAGCATTTTCGCAATGGTTTTAGCTACTAATGTTTTTCCAGTTCCGGTTTGACCTACCATGATGATGTTACTTTTTTCAATCTCTACCTCATCGTCTTGTTGCTGTTGCATCAAACGTTTGTAGTGATTGTAAACTGCCACAGACATCACCTTTTTAGTTTGGTCCTGACCGATAACGTATTGATCTAGGAAAGCTCTAATTTCTTTTGGTTTCTGTAAAACTAAATCTCCTACTAGTTTAGAACTACCAGTTGTTTTTAATTCTTCAAGAACAATTCCGTGCGCTTGCTCGATACATTTATCACAAATGTGCGCATCAATGCCTGCTATTAATAAATTAGTTTCTGGCTTTTTCCTTCCACAAAACGAACATTCTAATTTTTCTTTCGCCATTCTTTTTAGTCTAATGTCATAAAGTCAAAAGTCTCAAAGTCTGCATAATACATTCGACTTTAGGACTTTTGACTTTCGACAAATTTTTATCCTCTTCTCAATACTTCATCAATCATTCCGTATTCCTTAGCTTCATCTGCTTTCATCCAGTAATCACGCTCACTATCTGCATGCACTTTATCAAAAGTTTGTCCGGAGTGGTGTGAAATGATGTTGTATAATTCGTCTTTTAATTTCAACATTTCTCTCAAGTTGATTTCCATATCAGTAGCTACACCTTGTGCTCCTCCTGATGGTTGGTGAATCATTACTCTTGAATGTGGCAATGCCGAACGTTTCCCTGCAGCTCCTGCACATAATAATACTGCTCCCATTGAGGCAGCCATACCCGTACAAATTGTAGCTACATCAGGCTTGATGTATTGCATGGTGTCATAAATCCCTAAACCTGCATAAACACTTCCTCCTGGAGAGTTCAAGTAAATTTGAATATCCTTAGAAGCATCTGCACTTTCTAAAAATAACAATTGTGCTTGTACTATGTTTGCAATTTGATCATCGATTCCTGTTCCTAGAAAGATAATTCTATCCATCATTAATCTAGAGAAAACGTCAAGTTGCGAAATGTTTAACTGGCGTTCTTCAATGATATATGGAGTCATATTAGTAGGATTCATTGCCGCAACGATTTTATCGTAATACATGGCATTTACTCCTTGGTGCTTTGTAGCAAACTTTTTAAATTCTTTACCGTAGTTCATGTGTATGTGTTCTAAGTTGTACTTTATCTCTAGTTGTATATCGGTATTGCAAAGGTCGTTCCGCTTTACAAATCGTGTCAATATGTCTTGCTTTTTAGCCCAGATAGTAGTGGAAAGCTTTTTGAAAGCTGTTTTTTGATTTTATAATTAGGGCAAAGCGACCAAAGGAAGCTCTTGCAATAATTGTATAAAATCTAAACAGGTAAAAAAACTTGCAACGAAAAGCTGGATTAGCTCCTACTTGCTAAAATAACAAAAGAGCGTCAAAAAAATAAATTTCTGACGCTCAAATATAGGTAATTTTTATTGTTTTGCATTTGTAATAAAATCTTAAAATTTGAAACAACTAACGAAATTGTTTTTCGTTTTTTCAACTTTTGACTTTATGACATTTGACTTTACGACTAGAATTTATTCTCCGTAAGATGCAGCAATAAATTCTTCGTAAGTCACTTCTTTAGTCGTAGGATTTGCTTTTTCTTTGAATACTTCTAATAATTTTTCAGCAACTACTTGATCCGAAAGTCTTTTTACTTCGTCTTGGTTTGACAAAACGCGTGCTACAATTCCTTGAACTTCTTCCTCAGTAGGATTTGTTTGTCCGAATTGTGCCATTTGCTGACGTATATTTTTTGTAGTGAATGTTTTTAAGTCTTCAAAAGTGATTTTGATATCAGATTGTGCCATAGCTCTACCTTCAATCAATTGAAAACGCAATCCTTTCTCAGAACGTGCATACTCAACCTCAGCTTCTTCTGGAGTTAATTTTTTCTCACCTACCGTTTGTAACCATTTTTTCAAGAACTCAGCTGGTAAATCAAATTTTGTGTTTTCGATTAAGAACTCAGTTACATCACCCAATAATTTTTGATCTGCTTGAGCAGCAAATTGGCTTTCAGCATCCTCTTTGATTTTTCCTTTCAATTCTTCAAGTGAAGAAATTGTTCCAGCACCAAACAATTTATCAAACAATTCTTGGTTCAATTCAGCTAATTCAGCAGTGTTGATTGCTTCGATAGTGAAGTTTACAGCAACGTCTAAACCGTGAACGTCATCATGATTTACTTTCATCACGTCCATCAATTGGTGGTCGTCTTCAAATAAACCTTTAGTATTTACAGTTACCACATCACCTACTTTTTTACCAATGAATAAATCAAAAGTCGCTTTGTCTTTAAAAAGATCCGCAGCAATAGTAGTGGCATTATTAATTCCTTTTTCTTCGTTAGAGAATGTTCCCGTAACATCTGAATCAGCAGCAACAACTTCTTGTGGAATTGCAGTTCCAAATTGTTTTTGGATTCTTTCTACTTGACCGTCGATTAATTTATCATCAGCAGTAACCACATATTTTACGATGTCGTTTTTAGCCTCTAAATCCAATTCGAAATTAGGAACCAAACCGATTTCATATTCGAAAGTCAATTCTTCAGCACTCCAATCAAAGTTTTCATTCACTTTAGGAAGTGGAGTTCCAAGAAGGTTCAATCTCTCAGACTGAACGAAACGCTCAAGTGCTAAATCTACAACTTTCTGAACTTCTTCTTGTTTAATAGCTTTACCGTATTGTTTTTCAACAAGGTCTTTTGGCACAGCACCTTTTCTAAAACCTTTAACAGTTGCCAAAGGCATTTTTTCGTTTATTCTTTTTGCTACTTGACCTTTATAATCCATATGAACAACTGTCATTACAATTGTTTCATTTACAGCGTCTATTGCTACTCTTTTAATATCCATCTTCTTCTTTAATTTACATTATAAATTCGGAATGCAAAATTATAAAATTTTTATAAGCCAACCAAGCTTTTTATCGAGACCCTTTTTACCCAATTTCTTCTTTCAAAATCTTATAAAAAGACCATTTCCTGAATATAAATTCTTGAAGTGATTGTTCTTTGCCTTTTTGCTACAAGCTTAAGGAATCGATCTACAGCTTTCAGACTCTCTGCAACTCGAGGATTGTATAGATTTTTCTTAAACAAAAAAAAGCCTCGATAAAATCGAGGCTTTTAGTTTGTGCGTGAATTATTGACCTAATACATCAAAATTGAAAGTTTGTAGCCCGTAGCGGAATCGAACCGCTCTTACATGGATGAAAACCATGCGTCCTAACCGATAGACGAACGGGCCTGCTTTTATTTCGGGTGCAAAAATAGAAACTATTTTTTAAAATCCAAAAAAAAATTACTGATTTTTATAAAAAAATAAGAATTACACGGAATAAAACTCGCAACTGTTTGATTTATAATTACTAAAAATTTAAGCAATTTGTTTAAAAAATAGGGTTTGAAACCAATAACACCTCTTAGACTTGATCCTTTCTTAAAAAACAAACATTAAAAAGCAGTATCCAAGTAAAAGCACAATCCAGTTCACTAAAGAATCAACTGAATTGTGCTTCTTTATTTTACTTTAAAATATTAAAAAAATTATACTCTAAATTAAGGTAAACACCATTAGGAGCTGTTCTCATCATAGAACTATACAATTCATATCTATAAGCAAGGTCAATCCTAGCTTGACTATTTATTATAAATTGAACAGACGGCACTACATCTAGAAATGATTTTCCATTTTTATTCAATGTTTGTCCTAAAAACTCAATCATTGTATTAATGTTGGTCTGCTTAAAATTAGTGTATTTCTTAGGATACATCAATCTACCAATAGAAAATGTGTAATTAGTAGCATTGTCACTTAAGTTCTCTGGAAAGTTATAATTAGGTTTGTTATCATACACTTTTTCAAAACTTAAACTTGAACTAAGAGCTACTTTTTTAATGAGCTGCGTGGCTACCAATCCAGTTTCAAAACCTGTGTTTTGTCCTTGAATTTCAATTTGCTCTTGATGAATATCAGCCTTATTAAAACTATAGCGTCCGTAAACTGCCATCCTAAAATGACTTTGCACATCATCAGTTGAAAGAAACCTGTACTTAGCATAAATACTGGCTCCTTCAGTGTTTAATTGATTATTTCTACTGCTCACAAAAAGCGTTGTACGAACCATCACATTTTTATTAATTCCTAAGGTAGCCTCGGGCATCATGTGGTAGTTGTATCCTGACTCCATTTGTTTTTTAAAAATAGATTGCCCCAAACGAATTCCCAAAGATCCAGCAGGTACATTACTTGCAGGATCCGTGACAACAAAAAGCTCTTGAGCATTTATACTCGTTACAAACAGTAGTAATACCGCACTAAATAACTTCATTATAAAACTCTTTTAATATGATAATCTTCTTCATTATCAAGTGCATAAGTAGGGACTTTTGAAAATGTTTTTTGCATTTTTTTAAATTCCTTATGCGTTAAATATCCTTTGTCATAGACTTTTACCTTAGTATCCGTTGTGCTATTCGATACGTTTTCATCTAGTATGATGTAACTTGACTCTTTCTTTTTTAAATCCTCTGAAGAAAGTGTCAGCTCTAGCGAACCTATAAAAAACCCTGCTTTTTCAACAGCATCTTTCAACATTTTTGGCGTAATGGCATTGTTGTTTTCAAAGGCTACAAAAAAAGAATTTGTATTTAAATCCGTACTTACATTGACCACTCCATTCATTGCTTTTAATTGCTTGTTTATAGCATTCGAACACATTGAACACGTTAAACCTGTCGCTTTAATTTCGGCTTTTTGCATTTGAGCAAATCCTGTTAATCCAAATAACAAAACCAAACCAATTGACATGATTGCTTTTAAATTATTTCTAAACATCTTGTTATTTTTTTAAAAAAGTTAGAATAATTTCCTCTGTTGGGTTTGTCGCTACTAACTTTCCAGAAGTATCAAACAAGTATGAACTTGGCAATCCCTCTACTCCAAAAAGCAATGCTGTTTTTGCATCAAAACCTTTTGCATCTATCAATTGCGGATAGGCCAATTTATCTTTTTCAATAGCCGCAATCCATTTTGCCTTATTGGTATCCAATGAAATCCCTACTATTTCAAAATTTTCATTTTTATGAGCATTATAAAAAGGTACTAATTTTTTATTGGCTTGTCTGCATGGCCCACACCAAGACGCCCAAAAATCAACTAAAACTACTTTACCCTTAAATGATTCAAGAGTTACTGCAACGTCCTTATCGTTGCTTAACTGAACATTTGGCAACGCATCACCTGTTTTAAGTTGTGCATTGGCTACAGCCAAATTAAAAACTATACTGAGTATTATTACTATTTTTTTCATCTTGTTTACAGTTTAAAACAGACCTACTAATTGAGCAAAGTGCACTTCAACTAGTAAGTACTTGTTTGAATTATTATGTTTTATTCTTGCTTTTTACCTACTCGATCGTACTGACAACATCCATGAAGACCATCATAAGCTGCATCTGGAGCTTTGTGATTATCACTATCATAACCCGCTGCAGCAATTCTTTTTAAGATTTCTTCTTGGTTTGTTTTGGCAGGATTGAACACTAATGTTGCCATCTTAGTCTCAGTATCCCACTGCACCTTTGCTACGTTTTTTTGGCCACCAGCCGTTTCTATATTTTTTTTGCACATACCACAGTTTCCGTAAATTTTTACTGTTTTGGTTACTTTATTATTGCTTTGTGCACTTACTGTTACTGATAACATTATTACTAAGGCAACTAAAATTTTATGAATTGTTTTCATCTTGATTTATTTTTTGAGACATAATGCCGACAAATACACCATCACTACATAAAATGTATTGTTGAATAAATGACACGACAAATTTTGGAATTAATTTAAGCTATTTTTTTTGACAAGACAGACTTTTGGCTGTCACCAATACATTTAAGCTATTTTTGGTGGAAGCCAGATGGATCTATATCCTGAGGATATGAAGATATTAGAATAATAAAAGTTCTGTTTTTTTGTTGAAAAATCAAATAACGGATTATTAAATTCCAATTGCATGCCGTTTGTCATTCCTAGATAAACGAAAGAACCTCCGCATGTAATGCTTTTACAAGCGCCATTGCAGCCGTCATGAGATTCTTTTTTTGAAGACTGTTTTTTAGAACAACAGTCTTTTTTTTCTTTTTTGACTGTGCTTTTTTTAGCACAGCACGCCATCTCCCCTTTTTTATTACAAGCCATAGTTGTTGTTGGACTCAAAAAGAATCCAAAAACAACTAAAAGTAATATGTATAGGTTTTTTGACATTTTTATTTATTACCGAATACAAAGATATTTTATTAACCAATTACAATAGAGCATATTATTGCTAAATGAGTGTTAAATTTTAGTTTTCACTTATTAATCCCTAACAATCCATTCATTATTGACTGGGAAACTGATAATAACACACTAAAAATTATTGCCGTAAGAAAGGTCTCTACCTTAAACCCGTCCACAATTTGTGAACACAATACAATCATAAGCGCATTAATAATCAACAAGAACAATCCTAATGTAAGCACTGTAACCGGTAATGTTAGAAGAACAAGAATAGGTTTAATAAAAATATTTAACAATCCTAAAACTACCGCTACAATCAAAGCTGTTGTAAATCCATTTACGTAAACGCCAGGTAAAAAGTTTGCAAGAATTAAAACTATTACTGATGTGATGATAATTTTTAGAAGTAAATTCATGGGATAAATGGTTTTTAAATTAAATTAAAAGTAATAATTTTTACAGATTTTTGAAACTATTCCAAGAAAGAAATTACTTTGTCATAAAACATTGCAGGGTTTTCGGCATGCAGCCAATGCCCCACTTTAGGTATTGTTTCAACGGTTGCCATAGGAAAATGATGTTCTATGGTACTAAAATCAGAGTCCAAAATATAATTGGAATCACCTCCTCTTATAAACAAAGTAGGCTGCGTAAATATTGCATTTTCTGGCAACGGCTGGCCTATTTGGTCTAAATTTTGATTAAAAGCTTCCAAATTAAATCTAAAAGCCAATTGACCAGGCTCTTTCCAATACAAGTTTTTCAACAAGAACTGTCTTGTACCAAAATCCGGAATGAATTTTTCAAGAATCGTCTCGGCATCATTACGAGTTGGTTTCTTAGAAAAATCAACAGCGTTTAAGCCCGCTAAAATAAGTTGATGATGCTGAGGATACAGTTTTGGACCTATGTCTGCAACGATTAGCTTACTAATCAATTGCGGTTGTGTTGTAGCCAGTGTCATAGCTACTTTGCCACCCATACTGTGCCCAATAATAAAAATAGAGGACAACTCATGCGCTTGACAATACTCAAAAACATCTTGTGCCATGATTGCATAACTAAATTCACCAGAATGTAAGCTTCTACCGTGATTGCGAAGATCTAGCGTGTGAACTTGAAAATGAGCTGCAAATTGCGTTGCCAATGATTTCCAATTGTCTGACATGCCCAAGAATCCATGCAGAATTAAAAGCGGTTGCCCTGAACCTTCTATTTTTGAAAAAAGCATATGCTATTATTTTTTAAACTTAATTGACTCTTATTTACTTCAACTTTCTTAAATACATGTTCACCACATTATCAAATCCTAAATAAAGAGATTCCGAAATTAAGGCGTGACCAATGGAAACTTCCAGTAAACCCGGAATATTCTCTTTAAAAAACTGAATATTATCTAAACTTAAATCATGACCCGCGTTAATCCCTAATCCTAGTTGGTTAGCAATTTCAGCCGCTTTAATGTAAGGGTCAATTCCTTTTTTGTTCCCTAAACTGTATTGGTGTGCAAATTCCTCGGTGTATAATTCTATTCTTTCGGTTCCTGTTTTTTGAGCTCCTTCAATCATGGCGGCAATGGGATCTACAAAAATAGATGTTCGAATGCCTTGACGCTGAAACTCCTGAATTACTTCTGTTAAATAGGATTGGTTTGCAATCGTATCCCAACCCGCAGAGGAAGTAATAGCTCCTATGGCATCTGGAACCAAGGTTACTTGTGTAGGCTTACACTCTAATACCAAATCGATAAAGTTGTGCTGTGGATTTCCTTCTATATTATACTCTGTATGAACAACTGCTTTTAAGTCACGTGCATCTTGATACCTAATATGGCGTTCGTCAGGTCTAGGATGGATTGTTATTCCTTGTGCACCAAAATTTTGTAGATCTATGGCTACCTGTAAAAGATTAGGCACATTACCACCGCGAGCATTACGTAACGTAGCTATTTTATTAATATTCACACTTAACTTTGTCATTTATATCGCTTTTGTTTTGATAGTTATATTTATGATTACAAAAATACAAAGTAAAACTTAGGAGATTTTGCTAATTTTTGATTATTTTGCAAGAAATATTGCGGATTGATTTATGACAGAAATTACAGAGTTTATAACCAACGATTTTAAGGCTATTGACAAACAAGAATCTATAGCTACGGTTCAGGATTTTTTTAGTGAGCTCCACTACTCTCACTTTCCTGTTGTAGATGAGGGTATATATATAGGTAGCATTCCATCAGAGGATATAGAAACATTTGATAGCACTAAAAGAGTAGCCGATTATCGCTTCACCCTTGAAGGTTTTTTTACAAGAACTAATATGGTGTGGCTCGACGTACTTGAAGTTTTTGCTAGAAACAAAACGAATTTAGTTCCCGTTCTAGATGAAAACAATACTTATGTTGGGTATTATGAAATGGAGGATGTTATGCGTTATTTTCACGACACGCCATTTTTAAAAGAACCAGGAGGAATCATTGTAGTAAAAAAACCCGTGCTAGAATACTCCATGAGTCAGATAGCGCAAATTGTAGAGAGTAATAACGGTAAACTTCTAGGATTATTCGTTTCTGAGGTTGAGGTTGACAATGTAGTGGTAACTTTAAAAATAACTCTTGGAGCCATGAATGAAATTATTCAAACATTCAGAAGATACAATTACATTATCCTGACAGAGCACCAAGAAGACAATTACATCAACAATTTAAAAGAACGCTCTGATTATTTAGACAAATACCTTAATATCTAGAGCAAAATTTCACATTCAAAAAGTGTTATACCAATTATTCCATAAAACGATTATCCAAAAAATATGAAAGTTGCTATCTACGGTCAATATTATCAAAACAGCACAGAACCAATTATCAATGATATCTTTGATTTTTTCAATAAAAAAAAGGTTGAAATGGTTATTGAAGTTCAATTTTTGAAAATATTAAACGACAAGAAAATTGTAGAAAAGACATATAATACCTTTAGTAAACACACTGAATTAGACAGTAGTTTTGATATGTTGATAAGCATAGGTGGAGATGGCACCATATTAAGAGCTGCTACGTTAGTGAGAGACTCCGGCATTCCAATATTAGGTATAAATGCAGGCAGACTAGGCTTTTTAGCCACAGTACAAAAGGAAAATATTGCAGCATTTATGCAATTTGTAATTGATAAAAAATATACCATTTCAAAAAGAACTCTACTGAGTTTAACCTGCACACCCTCAAACGAAGCCATAGAGGAAATTAATTTTGCAATGAATGAAATAACAGTGAGCAGAAAAGATACTACTTCTATGATCACTATTGACACATATCTAAATGGAGAGTTTTTAAATTCATATTGGGCAGACGGCCTCATTATATCAACCCCAACTGGATCAACTGGATATTCATTAAGTTGTGGTGGACCAATATTAACTCCTGATGTAAAAAGTCTTGTCATTACACCAATTGCACCACACAACCTCACGGCACGACCACTTGTTGTTCCAGACGAAACAGAAATCAGACTAAAAGTATCTGGAAGAGAAGAAAATTATTTGGTTTCATTAGATTCAAGAGTTACCTCTATAAAAAATGAATCGATATTAACCTTAAATAAAACACCATTTCAAATTAATATGGTTGAAATACCCGAAGAAACTTTCCTAAAAACACTTCGTAACAAATTACTTTGGGGTCAAGACAAGCGCAATTAAATCATTTTACTTAAAAGGCTATACGATTTTATCAGTTTTTTACGTTTAAAAGAAACAAACGCCTTGTTTAAAGAACGTTACTATGTGAATTATTAAAAAAATACACATTTAACAGATTGGGCATTGTATCGAATTGATAATTATTATATTTGCACGCAATTTTTGAGTTAATGAAGAAGATCTTTTATTTATTATTATCTATTATTCCCTTTACTGAAGTACAATCTCAAATACATGAGGTTGGTGTTTTTATGGGCGGTAGCAATTACATAGGTGATGTAGGAACAACAACTTATATTGCACCAAATGAAAGTGCTTTTGGTTTTTTATACAAATGGAATAAAAGTCCTAGGCATTCCTTCAGGTTTTCATACAATCAATCTCATCTTACTTCTAGAGACCAAGATTCTAAAGAAGGAAGTAGAACTAACAGAGGTTATGATTTTAAAACAAATATTCAAGAACTATCATTAGGTCTAGAGTTCAATTTTTTTGACTTTAATCTTCATGAATCATCTACTAAAATTACTCCGTATGTGGCATCAGGTATTAATTATATCTTTGCTGATTATGACTTAAACAACAGTAATACCGGCTTAACTGTAAATGGAAGAACAGAAAGAAAAAAGTCTGTTGCAATACCAATGATAATTGGAATTAAGTCTAACATTACACGCAGACTAATATTAGCATTAGAAACAGGTGCTCGATACACCTTTACCGATAATATAGACGGCAGTTTTAATCAAAATTTTGGGAATATAAATAATAACGATTGGTATGTTTTTACAGGAGTAAGTCTTACATACACTTTTGGACAAAAACCGTGTTATTGCACAGAATAAAAATGAATTTATTAGAGAATATAGACACCACTAGATTACCCAAACACCTAGCCATCATAATGGATGGTAACGGACGCTGGGCAAAACAACAAGGATTTTTACGCGCTTTTGGTCACGAAAGCGGTACTAAATCAGTAAAAGTTATTATTGAAGCAACAGCAAAATTAGGCATTGAGTGCCTAACATTATATGCATTCTCTACTGAAAACTGGAATAGACCTAAGCTTGAGGTAGAAACCTTAATGAAGGTTCTTATAAATTCCCTAAAGAAAGAGTTGACCACACTGCAAAAAAACAACATTAAGCTCAACGCAATAGGCAACTTAGAAAAACTTCCTAAAACAGCTCAAAAAGAATTACTTGATGTTATTGAAAAGACCAAAAACAATACTCAAATGACTTTGACTTTGGCGCTAAGCTATGGTTCAAGAGAAGAACTCGTTTCGGCCGTAAAAAACATCTGTAGTAAAGTTAAAAATAATATAATTTCAATAGACAATATTGACGATTCCATTATTAATGAGCATCTTTACACGCAAAATTTACCAGAGGTAGATTTATTAATACGAACAAGTGGAGAACATAGGATAAGTAATTTTTTGTTGTGGCAAATAGCCTATGCAGAATTATATTTTACTGATATATTGTGGCCAGACTTTAAAGAACAAGATTTATATGAGGCTATCATTAGTTATCAAAAAAGAGAACGCAGATTTGGAAAAACAAGTGAACAAATTAAATAATTTTTTAGTGTTAAAAAAAAGCATACAATTAGCCCTTAGCGTATTAATTTTCGGGTGTTTTACACAAGTAAAAGCGCAGGAAAGAGTTCCTTTTGATCAAGGAAAAAAATACATATTAGCTGATGTTACCGTTGTAGGCGATATTAGTTTTAACAGTCAGACTGTAGTTACTTTTACAGGACTACAAAAAGGTCAAGAAATTACAATTCCTGGAGAAGAAGTAAGTACTGCTATAAAAAAACTAGGCAAGCTTGGCTTATTTGATGAAATCTCTTTTTATATAAATAAAATTCAAAACGATAGTATTTATCTAGATTTAAACATTGTTGAATTACCAAAACTAGGTGAAGTAAAAATTGTAGGTGTTAAAAAAGCTAAAGTGGAAGAACTGATCAAAGACAACTCTCTTACTAAAGGGAAAGTTGTTAATGAGAATTTAATAACAACCACTAAAAATTATATTGAAAATAAATATAAGAAAGATGGTTTTTACAACACTAAAGTTAACATCAACACCATAAAAGACACCACTACTATCAATCAAGTGAATATGCTTGTAAACATTGATAAAGGTGACAAGGTAAAAATAGAAAGTATTGATTTTGTAGGAAACACTAAAATAAGTGACAAAAAACTACGAAATGCAATGAAAGATACAAAACAAAAGAAATTGACTCGTCTTTTAAAACCATCTAAATACATTAAAGACAAATACAAAACAGATCTTGAAAAAGTAATAGCTTCTTACAAAGAAAAAGGTTTTAGAGATGCTAGAATAGTATCTGATTCTATAGTGTACAATAAAGACAAAAACCTCTTAAACATAAAAATTAATGTTGAAGAAGGAAATAAATATTACTTTGGAAACATAAAATTTCTTGGAAATACGGTCTATACTGATCAAGGTTTAGCTAGAGTTTTAGGAGTAAAAAAAGGAGATACATACAACGGCGTTTTACTTGAAAAAAGAATTGCTGACAAGTCTAAACCAGATGCTGAAGACTTAACAAACTTATATCAAAATAATGGTTATTTATTTTCGAATGTAAATGCTGTTGAAGTTAAAACGGCAAACGACACCATTGATTTTGAGATTAGGATCACCGAAGGACCTATCGCTTATTTTAACAAAATTACGGTAGTAGGAAATGACAAAACTAATGATAGAGTAATTTACCGTGAATTAAGAACCAAGCCAGGGGAAAAATACAGTAAAGACGAATTAGTACGTACGGTTCGTGAAATTGGACAATTAGGATTTTTTGATCCTGAAGCAATTGATCCGAAATTTAAAAATGTAGACTCAGGAGCTGGAACGGTAGATATTGAATACAATCTTGTAGAGAAAGGATCTAGCCAAATTGAACTTCAAGGTGGTTATGGTGGTGGTGGTTTCATAGGTACACTTGGACTATCATTTAATAATTTTTCTGCTCGAAATATGTTTAAAAAAGAAGCATACAAGCCATTACCTATGGGAGACGGACAAAAAGTTTCATTGCGTTTGCAAGCTAGTACTTTTTTTCAAACGTATAGTGTATCATTTTCAGAGCCTTGGTTTGGAGGTAAAAAACCAGTATCTTTTAGTTCATCCCTATCATACAGCAAACAATTTTTAAACAATTTTATTACACAAAGAGCAGATAAAACAAGAAGTTTTGATATCCTAACCTTGTCTGTAGGTCTTGCAAAAAGACTTACTGTGCCAGATGATTTCTTTGTATTATCCCAATCTGTAAGTTACCAGCACTATTCGTTAAACAACTACAACACTGGTTTGTTTACCTTTGGTAACGGAACTTCAAGAAACTTATCATATACTATAGGACTTACCAGAAACAGTAAAGGTGTAAACCCTATATTCCCAACATACGGATCAGAGGTTAGCCTTTCAGCAAAACTGACACCTCCTTATTCTTTGTTTAATGGAGTAGATTATGCTAACCTTGGCAATCAAGAAGAATATAAATTAAAGAATACAGTAGACAGACAAAATGTACCCGATGCTAATGGAAATATAGTAAACATTGGAGATTATGTTGATGCTAATGGTAATAAAGTAACTGATTTTAATTTGGCTGCAGCCGATGCAAGTAAAGTTGACCAAAAAAGATTCAACTGGTTAGAATACTATAAAGTAAAATTCAAAGCTGATACGTATACCAAAATTTATGGTAAATTAGTATTGCGTTTATTAACAGAGTTTGGATTTTTAGGAAGCTACAATCAAGAACGTGGAGCAGTTCCGTTTGAAAGATATTATTTAGGTGGAGACGGATTAGCAAACTTTGCAATGGATGGACGTGAAAACATTCAATTGCGCGGTTATCCTAACAACTCTCTTACACCTACAAATGAAAGAGGAGAACAAATAGGTGGAACAGTATTTAACAAGTTTTCTATGGAACTACGTTACCCTATAACATTAAAACAATCAGCATCTATATATGCACTTGGATTTTTAGAGGCGGGTTCAGCATACAAAGATTTTAAAGCCTATAACCCATTTTCTTTAAACAGATCAGCAGGTGTTGGATTGCGTGTTTTCATGCCAGCATTTGGATTATTAGGAATTGATTTTGGTCATGGATTTGATGCACTTCCAGGACAAGCCAAAGCAAATGGATGGGAAACGCATTTCATTATAGGCCAACAGTTCTAAGCATCATTTTTTGCAACTTAAAATAGTACCATTATGAAAAAACAATTTATAGTCGTTTTTGTAGTATTTGCATTTGTTTTCCACGGATTGAATGCACAAGTCAAAGGAACAAAACTTGGGTACATAGATATGGAGTATATTTTACAAAATGTACCCGATTATATTGAGGCAAAAAATCAATTGGAACAAAGAACTCAAAAATGGAAAATTGAGATTGACACCAAAAGAAATGAAATCAATACGCTTAAAGAAGCATTAAAAGCCGAAAAAACATTATTAACAAAAGAGTTAATTGAAGAAAGAGAAACAGAAATTCGGTTTCTTGAAAATGAAAATTTAGAGTATCAGCAAAAGAGATTTGGTCCCAACGGAGATTTAATAGCTCAAAAAGAAACACTGATAAAACCAATTCAAGATCAAGTTTTCACAGCAGTCCAAGATATTGCAGACAGATTGAAGTATGATTTTATTTTTGATAAATCTTCGGACCTAACCATGCTATTTGCCGCAAAAAAATTCGATATTAGCGATCAAGTTTTAAGAGTTCTTACACGTGTTGAAAAAAGAGAGCAACTCACAAAAAAACAGCTCAAAGATGCTGAGGCAAGAGAAAGCAAAGAAGATGCCGATGCCGACAATGAGCTTGTTCAAGAGAGAAAAAAAGTTCTAGAAGAGAAAAAGACGGCTCGAGACAAAGCTTTTGAGGAGCGCAAAGCATTGCAAGAGCAAAAGAAGAAAGAATTCGAGGACAACAAAAAAAGAATTCAAGAGGAAAGATTAGCTAAAAAAAATGGCACGGTTTTAGCAAAACCAACTTCAGATGACGCAACTAAAACCGCAACAAATGAAGCAAGTAAAACGACCCAAAAAACGGAAGAAGTAAAATTAAATTCAGCCGAAGAGAAAAAGAAAATTTTTGAAGAGCGCAAGAAAGCTTTAGAGGATAAAAAGAAAAAAATCCTTGAAGATCGCGAAGCTCAAAGAAAAGCAAAAGAAGATTTACAAAAGAAGAACACAAATAACAATTAATTACTTAATATTTTAAAACCGATGAAACAAATCAAAACTCTATTAATTGCTGCACTATTAATGTTAGGAGCAAACCAAACCGTTAATGCACAAGCAAAGACAGCTCATGTTGATGTAAGTGAAATTATGACAAAAATGCCAGCAGTATTAGATGGTCAAAAACAATTAGATAAATTGAGTGGTACATACGATGCTGAATACAAAAAAATGGTAGAGGAATACCAAGGGAAATTAAAAAAGTACGAAGCAGAAGCTGCTACAGTAACTGAAGCTATAAACGGTGAACGTTCAAAAGAAGTACAAGACATGCAAAAAAGAATTGTTGATTACAGAGACAATGCTCAAAAAGAATTGCAACAAAAAGAATCAGATATCATGAAACCACTTATGGAAAAAGTAAGAGCTTCAATCCAAAAAATTGGTAAAGCAAAAGGTTTTCAATATATCGTTGATGGATCTTCTTTATTACTTGCTGACGGACCAAACTTGACAGCTGATGTTAAAAAAGATTTAGGTTTCTAAAAAAATCAAGCTTTAAATTATAAAAACTGCTCCTACTATTAAAGTTTGAGCAGTTTTTTGTTTCAATACAGTATTGCAATATTAAATTTAAGCACATAACTTTGTTATTATGGACTACAACAATCAGCCGATAGGAATTTTTGACTCAGGAATAGGTGGCACCTCAATATGGCGTGCTATACATGCATTACTTCCAAATGAAAAAACAATATATCTTGCCGATAGCAAAAATGCTCCCTACGGTCAAAAATCAAAATCAGAGATCATTGCCTTGAGCATGAAAAACACTGATTTTTTATTGGATATCGGTTGTAAATTAATAGTAGTGGCTTGCAATACAGCTACCACAAATGCCATTCAAGAATTAAGAGCCAAATATAGTATTCCGTTCATTGGTATAGAGCCAGCTATAAAACCAGCTGTTACGCATTCAAAAACACAAGTAATTGGCATTTTAGCTACACAAGGCACACTCAATAGCGAACTCTTTAATAAAACAACTGAAAAATATCAGGATACAAAAATAATTGAACAAGTAGGACACGGTTTGGTTCAATTGATAGAAAATGGACAGATAAACTCCCCAGAAATGACTCTTTTACTAGAATCTTATATTGCACCAATGATTCGAGAAAACATCGATTATCTCGTGCTGGGATGCAGCCATTACCCCTATTTGATTCCGCAAATAAAGAAAATACTCCCTGATCACATTCAAATTATAGATTCAGGCCAGGCTGTAGCCAAACAAACACAAAATGTACTAAGAGAAAAAGTAGGTTTCACAAATAGTTCGGAGTCTGAAAATATATTTTACACGAATACAAATCCAAAAGTACTTCAAGAAATTATTGGCAATGAATTTATCGCCATTAGTAAAGACTTTTAAAGTAAGTTACTCTTCTTTGAACCAACTCGAATACATCACATAATTATTAGAGATACGTTCAATTTCGCCAGCAAAATCAGACTGATCAATATCTTTAACTTTTTTTGCCGGAACCCCAGCCCAAATAGAGCCCGAAGTTACAACTGTGTTTTGAGTAATCACAGCCCCTGCAGCTACAATAGAGTTACTTTCTACAATACAATTATCCATAACTATAGCTCCCATACCTATTAAAACGTTATCGTGTAGGGTACAACCGTGCACAATAGCATTATGCCCTATAGAAACATTATTCCCTATAATTGTGGGGTGCTTTTTATAAGTGCAATGAATAACGGCACCATCTTGAATATTTACCTTATCTCCTATAGTAATAAAATTTACATCACCCCTAATTACAGCATTAAACCAAACACTACAATTTTTTCCAAATTTTACATCGCCTACAATGGTTGCATTTTCTGCAACGTAGCAATCTTCAGGTATAGCAGGCGTTTTTCCTAGAACCGATTTTATGATCATAAAAAAATTAGTTTATGGCTGGACAATTACATGAATATTTAGCTGGCTTACAAAATAAATCAATCCCTAAGGTAATTTGATGATAACCACCGTTATCAAATTGCACAGCTCCCGAAAGTTGAGAATAGGTATAAGCAAACATAAACTTATTAACATTCACCCCTACAATTGGGGTAATATATTGTAATTTTTGGGTACCAATAACACCGTTATTATTAAACTGTGCACCCTCTAAACTACGTCTGTACGAAAGACCACCCCACACACGTCCAAAATCAATGTTTTTATAAACTTTCAAATTAAAGTCCATTGATTTTTCTTTTGTTATTTCTACCATTTGAAACAAAACAGATGGTTCCCAAAGCAACCCTTTTGGATTACCAAAATTATATCCTGCACTGATTAAATATTTTCTAAGATTATCGCTTTCATATTCACTGTAAACAGTTCTTCTGGTTTCTAAAGCATTTTTAACAGTCGCGTGTGCATAAAAATCGAGAAAATTATATGACAAACCAATGTCAGTATTAAAATAAGCCTCTTTAAGGATCACAGTTCCATCTACAGAAGGATCACTTTGTCCTGGCTCTAAAAAAGAGGTTTGGTCCAGTTGACTTTGAATAAAACCCGCACTAATACCAAAAGACAGTTGATTAAGATCTACTTCATCCCTAGAAAACATCAAATGATAAGCATAAGTAAGTTTCACACCTTTTTGAGAATGAAATCCATTTTTATCATTAAAAACAATAATACCAGCACCAGCATTATCACTTATTCTACCATTAAAACTCAGTGTTTGTAAAGCTGGAGCATCTTCTTGATCAAACCATTGTTTACGGGCAGTAAGTCTTATTTTGGAACAATTTGCAGCTCCTGCCATAGAAGGATGTAGAAGGTAATAATTATCAGATAGATAATCGGAATAAACGGGAATTCCCTCTTGAGCAAAAGAATATTGGCAAAAGAAAAAAACAAGTAAAACAGTAAGTTTTTGATACATCGAAAATAATTTAATTCACCAAATGAATTCACTGGCTATAATTGCGTAAAATCAAATCTTGAAACCATAAACTAGATAACAAAAGTTAATTTCTTCTTTAAAAAATCAAATATAGGTATTCATAGAAAATAACTTTAGTAAATTTGTAAAAATTTCAAAAATCATGAGCAAAATCACCATAAAAAAAACGCAAAATCCAACTATATTAAAATTTGAATTTGAAGATTTTATTACACAAAATGAAAATTTTGAGTTTAAGAATATCGACGAAGCAAAAGAATCGCCATTGGCTCAAAAATTATTTTATTTACCCTTTGTAAAAACCGTGTATATATCTGGTAATTTTATTGCAATCGAAAGATTTAGCATTGTAGAATGGGATGATGTCAAGGACGCAGTTGCAGAGCAGATTGAACAATTTATAATAGACGGAGGCGTAATTGTAACTAAAAGTGAAACTACTACAAAAAAGCAACCAGTTAATGTTTATGGAGAAACTACTCCAAATCCAGCTGCATTAAAATTTGTAGTTAGTAAAATGTTGACCAAAAATGCTGTAGAATTTAAAAATATAGATCAAACTAGTGCTTCACCTTTAGCAAAGGAATTATTTAAATTTCCTTACGTAAAAGAGATTTTTATTGATGAAAATTATATTTCAATTACAAAATATGATATCAATGAATGGCAAGAAATCACATTAGATCTGAGAAGTTTTATTAAACAATATATAGAAAACGGGGGTATTGTACTAGATGAAAGCTACATTGCAAGCACTACTGAAACCGAAACTATCAAGGCGCAAGAGTTTGATAATTTAGACACCACGTCGCAACAAATTATTAATATTTTAGAAGAATATGTAAAACCAGCTGTTCAGGCTGATGGAGGTAATATAGCTTTTGACTCGTACAATGAGGAGGAAAAACTGGTAAAAGTTATTTTACAAGGAGCTTGTAGTGGTTGTCCATCATCAACTTTTACTTTAAAAAGCGGTATCGAAAACATGTTAAAAAGCATGCTAAATGACGAAAGTATCAAAGTAGAAGCCGTTAATGCATAAGTACTTTTACTTTTGTTTGGCATTGATTAAATCCTAAAGTATTATATACTTTATTTATTTTAAAAAGCGTTTCTATCGAAGCGCTTTTTTGTGTTTAGTAGAGAATAGAAAGTAATAGCACGATTCAAATTTACATTCCAATTAAAATATAAAGGGCTGGTTATTCCCAAAATCAAGATCCCACAAAACGAGTAAAATCAATACTTTTGACAAATAACATACATTTCACAACTGATTTTCAATAAATTATTAATAATAGGTTAAACTATAATTGAAAAAAAATCACTAACATTGTAGGACTAATCAAATAAAAAATACCATGGGACTAACCTCTTTTTTTAAAAATTTATTTGGCTCTGCCAAAGAAACAACGACTGAATTGGCCAATAAAGCCGAAGCAACACTAGAACAAGCAAAAGCAAATGCCGCACCTTATCTAGACAAAGCCGAAGATTTTATTGAAGATAAACTGGAGCAAGCCAAAGAAGCTGCAGCTCCTTACCTTGAAAAAGCAGAAAACTTTGCCGAAGAAACCATTGATAAAGTTAAAGTACACGCAGCGCCTATTATGGATAAGGCAGAGGAGTTTGCTGGACAAGCAAAAGAAAAAGTAGCTGAATTTGCTGATAAAGCCGAAGAAACTTTAGAAAACCTTACGGATACTGTAAAAGAAAAATTGAATCACACTAGCGATGCAATTGCTGACGGCACCGAAGATGCAAAAAAGGCAATTGAAACTACAGCTGAGAAAACTGTAGCTTTAGCTGACGACGGAAAAGAAATTGCTACAACAGAAATAAAAGAAGTTGTAAATAAAATCGAAGAAGACGCAGATTAATTTAATAAAAAATAAAATAATTGTATTTTTGACCTACAAATCCAACCTTCTCCTATTGAGAAGGTTTTTTATTTTACAATTATGAATCTAGACCCAAATCAAATCACTAGCTACGCTAACACTTTTGCGCAAGTATTAATTGATTATTCTCCAAAATTAATTTCGGCATTTATCATCCTAATCGCTGGATTGTACATCATCCGATTAATCAATCGATTTATTAGGACCTTAATGGTCAAGAGAGATCTAGACCCTACCCTAACTCGGTTTTTAGCTGATATTTTACTTTGGGTTTTACGAGTAATTTTGTTTGTATCGTTTATCTCTAAATTAGGGATTGAAACATCCTCTTTTGTTGCAATTTTAGGAGCCATGGGACTTGCCGTGGGACTGTCATTACAAGGATCTCTTTCAAATTTTGCTGGCGGAATGTTAATAATTCTATTTAAGCCCTTTCGTGTAAACGACACAATAGAAGCACAAGGTGTAACAGGAACTGTAAGTGAAATACAAATTTTTGTTACCAAATTAATTACAGGTAACAATCAAACTATTTTTGTTCCTAACGGCGCTTTATCAAATGGGAATATCATTAACTATTCTATGGAAAAAATTAGAAGAGCCGATTTGACTATTGCAATATCCTATGACACCAATATTAAAATTGCGAAAGACATCATAACTAAAGTTTTGGAAAACAACCCTAAGGTTTTAAAAACACCAGAAGCCGAAGTTGCTGTCAAAATATTAACAGACAATGCAATTCAACTAGCTGTTAAACCATGGGCAACAAATGAAGATTTTGGAAATGTATGTGCAGAAACGCTTCAAGGATGCAAAGAAGCCTTTGATATTGCCGGAATTACTATGCAACCTTTTGTTAAAGAGTCTTCGTTTACATCAAACACTGCAACCTAAAACTAGTGAGCATAATTTACTTTTTTTTAGGAGCAGTTATCATAAAGTCTTTTAAATAATAGGGTTCAAAATAAGCGACATCAACAATGTCGTTTATTTTGAATTTTTCAAAACTAAGAAAACTCATTTCGTTAGCCGAAGGAAAAACTAAAGTTTCAAGAAAAAAATGATTGCTTTTATTGAGTACGCTCTTGCATTTTACAGCACAGTCTCCCACAAAATACAAATCATCTTGAAGCTCATTAAATGAATTCTCATCTATTATTTGGGCCTGAACTTCACGCTTTTTTTCAAGTTTTGAATCAAAAATTGCACTGTATACTTCCATTCTTCGGGCATCAATCATCGGAATAATTAAACCCTTATTAATTTTAGCTTGTGCCGCAAGAGTTTCCAGCGTATCTATAGCTATTAGTGGAATATCTAATGCAAAACACAATCCTTTTGCAGCTGATACGCCTATACGCAAACCCGTATAAGAACCTGGACCTTGACTAACTGCAACGGCATCTAAATCTTTGAGATTATAACCTGATTCTTTAAAAATTTCTTCTATAAAAACATGTAGTCGCTCTGCATGTGAATATCCTTCTTCTGCAATTTCTTTACAAAGGATTGTTACTCCATCTTTAGCTAATGAAACAGAGCAATTCTTAGTGGCGGTTTCAATGTTTAGTATATAACTCAATTTGGTTTTTGTTTAAATTAAAAATCACAATCACAAAATTAGATTTTATGATTGTGATTTCAAAATGGTACGTGTAATAGATTACTTCTTGTCCTTGTCCTTTTTATCTTTATCTGTAGCAATTGCCACTTTATCTCCTGAGTTTAGTTCTTTTGTAACTGTGGCATAAGGCCCTGTAATAATTACATCTCCTTTTTTCAAGCCAGTCAGGATTTCAATATTAGTATCATCTTGAATACCAGTTTTTATAATTCTAATTTTTGCTTTATCCCCTACTTTAACAAAAACACACTCAAATTTCTTGTCGCTTTTAGGGGCAGCATCTTTTTGATCCTCACTTGTATCCTCAACTTTTATTTCTTTTACGGCTGCAGTATCTGATTTTACTACTACCGCACTAATAGGAACAGCAAGTACATTGCTTCTAGTTTCAGTAATAATATCTACGGTAGCCGTCATACCTGGTCTAAAAGGAGAGTACGTATTTGGTTTCCCTTCTAATAAATCTTCGTATGATTCTTTCAATATTCTTACTTTAACTTTAAAATTAGTTACCTGATCTGCTGTCAAAGCTGAACTTGCTGAATTTGAGATACTTGTAACAACACCTTTGAATTGTTTTTTTAGATATGCATCTACTTCAACATTAGCTTCATCTCCAACTTTAATTTTTACAATGTCATTCTCATTAACATCTACTTCAACCTCCATATTATTCAAGTTGGCCACTCTCAAAATTTCGGTTCCTGTCATTTGTTGTGTACCTAAAACACGCTCTCCTAATTCTACATTCAACATAGAAATAGTTCCGTCAGCAGGCGCATAAATAGTTGTACGTCCAAGATTATCTTTGGCTTCATTTACTGTTGCAGAGGCGCTTTGAACGTTGTAATAAGCTGATTGTTTTGAAGCTTTTGCAACTTCAAACGAAGCAATAGCCTTGTCCCAATCCGACTTTGAAATGATTCCTTTATCAAACAATGTTTTGTTTCTATCGTAATTTGCTTTTGATTCTTTGAAAGAAGCATCTGCTTGACTCAAACTCGCTTTAGTTCCGGATAAGTTAGAAACAGATCTATTGTATCCTGAGGTATATAAATCTGGATTTATTTTTACTAATAAGTCCCCTTTTTTCACTACTTGACCTTCTTTTACATTTAAGGCTATGATTTCTCCCGAAACTTCAGAGGATATTTTAACTTCAATTTCTGGTTGAATTTTTCCAGTAGCAGATACCGTTTCAATTATTGTAGATGGACTCACTTGTGCTGTTTCAACCTCGGTTCCCACGTCTTTTTTACCTATAACACCTGATTTAGAAAGAACAATTAAACCAGCAATAATTACTACTGCACCACCTATTAAGATATAAACTGTTTTTTTTGACATAATAATTAGTTTTTGATAAGAGGAATTCCAAAATAGAATTCTAATATTTTAATTTTAAAGATATAATCGTATTTGGTTCTCAATACTTCAGATTGTGCATTAGTAAGCAATGTTTGGGCTTGATTGTAATCAAATGAGTTCATTAACCCAACATTATAACGTTCTTTAGCATAATCAACCGCTCCTTGTCTAGCCTCAACAGCAATTACAGCAGATTCGTATGATTTTAAGGCGCCTTTAGCATCTGTAAATGCAGTAAAAACATTTCTTTGCAAATCCAAATCTTGTTGTTCTACGGCAATTTTCGATCGTTCTAAACTCACTTTGGAACGCTCTACATTGTTTCTAACAGAAAACCCATTAAATATTGGTATTGATAATTGTGCTCCAAAAGACTGTCCTTTATTATCGCTAAACTGATTGAAAAATGGGGCTGCATTTCGGGTACCAGTTATATTTCCCATGTTATTAAAAACAGGAACATTAGCATATGAAACCCTACTATTAAAACTGTAGAAACCCTGTAAAGTAGGCTGAAAAGCTCCTTTTGCAATGTCCACATTTTTTTGGGCAATCTCTAAGTTAGTTCGAGCAATTTTTAATTCTGTTCTGCCTTCTATCGCTTTATTATAAATAGCACTTGGAGTTTGAGCCATAATATTATTCTCATCTCTCATATTAGTGTCATCTACAACATCAAAATTTTCAAAATCTTTAAGCTGTAGCAACTGCGCTAAACTTAATTTTGAAATCAATAAAGCATTATCAGCAACTATAACATTCTGATTATTCTGAGCAACGGTCGCTTTGATATCTAATAAATCACCACG
Source organism: Flavobacterium sp. SOK18b (assembly GCF_014156605.1). Lineage (NCBI taxonomy): Bacteria > Pseudomonadati > Bacteroidota > Flavobacteriia > Flavobacteriales > Flavobacteriaceae > Flavobacterium > Flavobacterium sp. SOK18b. Next base: position 48,591 of record NZ_QKNZ01000042.1, on the reverse strand, counting down.
AGGAATAGATCCAGCTTTAACCAATTCTTCTGAACGTGCATATTGCTTTTCATTGATTCCCAATTGTTCCTTCTGTACTTTTAAATTTTCTTTATTAAAAAGAACCTGCAAAAAAGCATTGGCAACATTCAAAGCGATATCTTCCTGCATTTTTAACAATTGATACTTTGCAGCCACTATGGAAAGATTGGCTTTACGAAGCGTGTTCTGATTTTGCAATCCTTTATAAATATCAATACCTACATTAGCACCAGCTGAAGTAAACTGGGTTGTTTGATTTCTCAATAAACCAGTGGTAATATCCTGATTCAAACCAATGTTCCAAGAGTGAGAAGCACTGGCATTCAATGAGGGTAAAAAATTACCAATAGCACCTCTCTTATCAATCAATGCCGTTTTAGTATCTAGAGCGGATTGTTTAATTGAGATGTTGTTTTGAATGGCGTAGTTCACACATTCTTGCAATGTCCACTTTTTGGCTTGTCCCTGAACAGACAATCCTACAAGAACAATGAATAAACTAAAAAAACTCTTTTTTTTCATATTTTTTTAAATAATTGTCTGACTTATGGGGTCAAACACATTTAACTTAGTTTAATTACAATCTCTGAAACTCCAAAGTATAGCCTTTCATAATCAATAATTAAACAATAAGACTTTCGTTCGTAGCATTTGTTACAAAAAATCATAAAAAAAGAATTGTTTTACTAATTTTGTTTTCTAAAATAAAATAAATGTACGCATTCTATCGAATCATTTTCGTTTTTACAGCTATAATTTCATGTGGATCTTGCGCTACTACAAACAAGATAAATGCTTTAAAACCCGAGCCAGATGATGCTGTACCATTGGTTTATGAAAACAATCCTTCTTTTATTAATCTTCCTATTTCGGTCAAGTTAAAAGATATCGAGAATCAGACTAATCAAATATTAACAGGATTGATCTATGAGGACAACACAATTGAGGACGATGACATTGAAATGAAAGTTTGGAAACAAGCCCCAATAACAATTACATCTGAAAAAGGAGAAAAAATAAAAACAATTCTTCCTTTAAAAGCTGTAATAAAATACCGAATTGGTACCAAAAAAATGGGGATAGAGCTCTATGATACTAGAGAGTTTAATTTAGATGGCGTTGTGACTTTATCTAGTGATGTTACCTTGACAAATTGGAAACTAAACACTAAAACCGAATTAAAATCCCTTGACTGGAACGAAAGCCCAACCATGGTTGTCTTTGGTAAAAACGTACCTGTAACCTATCTAATCAATCCTGCAGTCAAAATATTTAGATCAAAAATTGAACGTAAAATTGACGAAGCCATAGGAAAATCAATGGATTTTAAACCAAATGTCTTGAGTGCATTAGAAAAAATCACCACTCCTTTTTTAATGAATGACACGTATGAAAGTTGGTTACGAATAGTTCCCTTAGAGATTTACACTACCAATGCGACATTAAAAAATGATGCCTTACTTATAGAAATGGGAATGAAGTGCAATATGGAAGCTTTTATAGGGAAACAACCTGAATCGAAGTTTAATGCCTCTAAGATTACGCTTAAACCAGTTACCAAAATTCCTAATGATATAGATGCAAACATTATTGCTATTTCATCCTATCAAGAAGCGTCTAAAATAATGACTAAAAATTTTAAAGGTCAAGAATTTGGATCGGGTTCCAAAAAAATTCAAGTACAAAACGTGGACATTTGGCACAAAAAAGGAAAAATAATTATTGCCTTAGATGTTTTAGGAAGTGTAAATGGAACTTTATATTTATCTGGCCTACCCCAATATAATGGCAAAACCAAAGAAGTTTACTTTGAGGATTTAGACTATGCCTTGGATACAAAAAACAAATTAATGCGAACCGCAAACTGGATGGCTCAAACATTGATCCTAAAAAAAATAAAACAAAGTTGCAGGTATTCTATTCAACCAAACCTTGACGAAGGCCAAAAAAGTATGTTGGGTTATCTAAAAAATTATTCACCCATGCAAGGCGTATTTGTAAATGGAAAAATGGAAGAAATAGAATTCCAAAAAATACAACTTACCAATCAAGCTATTATAGCATTTGTAAAAGTAAAAGGGAAAATAAATGTTTCTATCAATGGTTTAAAATAAACATTGACAGAAACAATAAATTACGAAGCCTTATTTTTCTTCATTTTATAAATCAAATACCCAATAATTGCAACTAGTAAATACGGAATAACCATTAGGTATACAATTCCGTCATTTACAGCGGCAGCCTGAGTAGTATTATCACCACTAGTAAGCGCAGCTCTACACATAGCACATTGCGCATTTACGCTAGCACTGCAAACAAAAGCTATAAAAAGAAACCAAAACTTACTCCCAATAGGATTAATTAACTTCATCTTTCTAACTGTAAAATTAATAACTATAATAAGGCGCAATCATCAAATAGACAATAACACCCGTTACTGCAACATAAAGCCAAATAGGGAATGTGATTTTAGAGATTTTTTTATGAGCAACAAAATCCTGCCCTATTGCTCTAACATAAGTAATCAATACCATTGGTATGATTGCTATAGACAAAATAATGTGAGTGATTAAAATCAATATGTACACAATACGTAGAAATCCAATACTAACTATTTCAGACTCTTCCAATATGCCATTATGGTTACTGTCACCAAATACAGTAGAATCACTCGTCATGTGATAAGCAACATACATCACTAAAAAAGCAAGCGATAAACCAATAGCTGTAGTCATGAAATACTGATGCCATTTTCTATTACCGTTTTTAATAGCTACTACAGCCGCTACCAATAAAACAGCCGTTAAACCGTTTGTAGTAGCATATATTGGAGGTAAAAAGGACAATGGAGCTACATCAATTCCAAAATCTTTCAGTTTAATTTTAAACAAAATAGCTACCACAACAGGAATTACTATAGATACCGCAATGATGTATTTATTGAATTTTTGTTCTAAGGAATTGTTTTTCATATCTATTCTTCTAATAAAATATTAATATCTTGTTGTAGGTTTCTCACCCCTTTTTTATCGAGTCCATCGTAATATAAAATAGGATTACCAAATTCATCATTACGACAACGGATGTTTCCGTTTTTATCAATCAATGCAAATAAACCAGAGTGTTCAAATCCTCCAGCTACTTTTTTGTTCTCACCAGCATACAAGTTAAAGCCTTTGTTAGCCAATTTAAAAATATAATCTTTCTCACCTGTTAAAAAATTCCAATTTTTAGATCGAACTCCTAACAAATCATAATGTGCCTTTAATGCCGCAGGTGTATCCGTTACAGGATCAATCGTTATAGAAGCAATACCAAAGTTAGGATTACCAAAGAATTTTTTTTCAATGAGCAACATACTTTCATTCATTTTTGGACAAATAGTAGGACAAGTTGTGAAAAAGAATTCTAAAACATATACTTTGCCCTTATACGTTTCGTTTGTAATTTTTACATTATCTTGATTTGTAAGTTCAAACTTAGGTGCAGCTCCAATTTTTAATAACTTCCCTTCCTCAGCAACTTCAGCCTTAACATTATCTAGTCTATCACCTTGGACAATTTTATCGTTTTTAACACGATCCACAATCTTAGGTATAGCATAAATACCAAATACCAAAATAATAAATGAAATACCGATGTAAGATTTATTTTTAAACATAACAATTAAATTTTTCTTGTAGCATTGTTATTTTTCTTGAGTGCAGCTCTGTATTCATATAGAATAACTTTAAAATCGTCTAACATTTCATTGCTTAATTCAGCTGGATGAAACGTATTATATCCTTCCATAACATCTTTTACTAACTTGCGCCCACGTAAATTTCTTTTTTTATCAATGATGTAAACCTTTGGAGTCCCCAACTTATCATCAAGTTTTTCCACTAACTTTAATTGAGTATAGTAGGCTGATATTTCTTCAGGAGAAGCAAAAACAAATCTCCATTGAGCAACATCTGTAAAAGCACCTAAAGCATCAACTACTTTCTTGGCATCACTTTCAGTTCCAGCAGGACACAACATTACAAACTGAACATCCTTAAATTCGTGATAACGTTGATAAATTTTTTGATTTAGATTAAAAAGATTACCTCTGTTTTTAAGTAATTCTGTACCGCAAAAGCCCAAAATAGTAACTTTCCCATTTAAAGTTAAAGGTTTACTATCTAAAGTTTTCCAAGCACCAAAATCTGCCGTATTAGGAGTAACAATAGGTAATTTAGTATAACCATTAACTCCAGAAGCAAAAAACAAATAAGCAACTATTGGTAAAATAAAGAGAACAAAAAGGACAATATTTTTTTTCATCACATTTTAAATATATAGTACAAAAATAAAAAAAGGTACGCAATGCGTACCCTTTTATTGAATTAATATCTTGTTAAAAATTCCATTTAATTGTGGAATTTTTAAAAACCTCATAAATATAATCCCCTTCAGTCAAAAAGATAAAAAGAATGTATAATATCAGAAAAATAAGTGGAAAAACAACCGCATTTCGCAATGAGCTCTTTTCACCTTCCATGTGCATGAAAGCCCAAACGATATAATATGCTTTGTAAATGGTTAGCAAATAAAATATCCAGTTAAGTAGGTTCATACCCATTAGACTATTCATGTGAAGGGCTTCTGGTTTAAAAATACCCAAAAATACTTCTAATATGGTTACAGCAGATAATATTCCGAATACTTTCCAGATTCTACCTACATTTGATGCGTGTTCGTGTGACATGATAATAATTTTTTTTAGAAATTAAACTAGATAGAAAACTGTAAATACAAATACCCAAACTAAATCTACAAAGTGCCAATATAGACCTACTTTTTCTACCATTTCGTAACTTTTTCTTTTATCATATGTACCAAGTAGTACATTGAAAAAGATAATAATGTTAATTATTACTCCAGAGAAAACGTGAAAACCGTGAAAACCAGTTATAAAAAAGAAGAAATCAGCAAATAATTTACTTCCGTATTCATTTCTAATCAAGTTAGCACCCTCTACAACATAATGTGCTTGAGAAAGTCTAGTTTCTGAATCTTTTCTAGAAAGAATTGTTTTTTGTTTGTTCGCATTGACAATCTCTGTTCTAATCAATAAATCTGGATGCGCTTTGAAACCAGCTTGTACCTCTGCAACAGAGTAAGACGGTAATTCACCTTCTTCCATGAACCATTTAGCTTTGTTTCTTTTAAGCTGTTCACGCTCTTCAGGTAAAGTCACTGCAAAATCAGCAAGCGCAACACGTTTCCCATCTTTATCAACAAACTGAAGTAAACTACCTCCTTTTGTTTCAATTGCTCCGTACTCTCCTTTGATAAAATTTTTCCACTCCCAAGCTTGAGAACCAACAAAAATAAAACCTCCAATGATGGTCAAGAACATGTACAATACCACTTTGTCTTTTTTCATTTGGTGACCAGCATCTACGGCTAAAACCATAGTTACCGACGAGAAAATCAAAATAAAAGTCATTAATGCCACATAATACATTGGCGCTGAAACTCCGTGTAAAAACGGAAAGTGAGTAAACACTTCATCAGCCAATGGCCATGTTTCAATAAATTTAAATCTAGAAAAACCATACGCCGCTAGAAATCCAGAGAACGTTAAAGCATCTGACACGATAAAAAACCACATCATTAATTTGCCATAACTTGCTCCCATTGGCTCATTGCCGCCTCCCCAAGTTTTTTCTTCACTATTTGCAGTAGTAACTGTCGCTTCCATAAAAGTTATTCGTTAAAAAGTTCCCAAATTTACGTTTTTTTCTTATTTAAAGAAATATAAAAACAAAAACAAATAAACCCACAATAAGTCTAGAAAGTGCCAGTACATTGCACCTAGTTCTATACCAAGGGTTTGAGATGAGTTGTATTTTTGTTTAAAATGATTATAAATTATAATTAAAAGCGAAATCACACCACCAGCAAGGTGAATTAGGTGCACAACCGTTACTACATATAGAAATGTAGTCGTAATTGAACTCCCGCTTCCAGTAAAATAATAACCACTTTCTACTATTTGTCCAAAACCTACAAATTGTAAAATTACAAATAAAATGCCAAGACCCAATGTTGCTAAAAGATACATTGTTGTGGCGCTATTATTATCCTTTTGTATTGCTTTTTTTGCCAAATGAAAAGTTATACTACAGCCTATAATAGCAGCAGTACTGTAATAAAATGCAACTGGCAGTTGAAAATCTTTCAACCAGTCTGCTCTTGATTTACTCACTACAAAAGCACTTGTGAGTCCCGCAAACATCATGGTCATACTTGCCATTGCGAACAAAAGGATCAATTTATAGGATCTATTTGTTCTGGATTTTTGCTCTTCAGCCGTCATTGTCATTTCCATAATTATCTTAAAAATTTATCAAATATGTATACTAACTGTAATAATGTAATATAAGAAACACTTACAAGCATAAGTGTTCTAGCTGCTTTTGCGGTTCTTAATTGATATAGCTTAACGCCATAAAACAACATCCATAATCCTAATAAGAAAACAATTCCTGCTGCGATAGGAGTTATAAACAACCTACCCGTATATCCAAAAGCTGGTAACAATGAAGCCAATATGAGCCAAATAGTATATAAAATAACTTGTAATGCTGTTCCTTTATCTTTTTTTCCCGTTGGCAACATAAAAAAACCTGCTTTTTCGTAATCTTCATACAAGAACCAACCAATAGCCCAAAAATGAGGAAATTGCCAAAAAAACTGAATTAAAAATAAGGTTCCTGCTTCGATACCAAATTCACCAGTTGCAGCAACCCAACCTAACATAAAAGGAATTGCTCCTGGAAAAGCACCTACAAAAACAGATAAAGAAGTCATCGTTTTTAATGGCGTGTAAACACTAGTGTATAAAAATATAGAGATAGCACCAAACATTGCTGTTTTTCCATTTATCGTATACAACAACACAAGTCCTACTATGGTCAACAACGCAGCTATAAATAGCGCTGTGGTTTGTGTCATTCGTCCTGCTGGAACAGGCCTACCTTTTGTACGATCCATTAAAGCATCAAGATCTTTCTCAATGATTTGATTGAAAGCATTTGAAGCACCTACCATACAATACCCGCCAATTGCCAGTTTTAATAAAACCATCCAATCTAAAGACTGAAAATCATAAATACCCAACATAAAACCCGCAACAGACGAAAAAACGACACTAACCGCTAATCGTGCTTTTGTGATTTCTCTGAAGTCTATATAAACTGATTTTAATGAAAGTGTACTTTGTGATGCGCTCAATGCTACTATTTATTTTATTTCTAAAAACTTATGCAAAAGTAGGCTATCAAAAGGGATTTGACAAAAAACAATTCACAAAAAAGTATAAAAATAAATGGATGTCTTTTAATAGTCAAAATACCAATTAAAAATATCGGTTCTAACACCTAAACTAAGCCAACTTGTGTCTTGATTTTGTGCAGTCAATATTTTTTTAGTTGGGTCAAATGTCCTGTATATATAACTCCCAAATACTTTTAAGTTAGTAGACGGATTTACTACATACCCTACTTGAAGATCCGCAATAAACACTGCTGTTTTATTCCCTTGACCTACTTTTACATCTGAATCAAAAGGTCTTTTTTCATCATAATCTTTGTAGATATTACCACCATAATTAAATCCATCTTCAGTGGTGTCAAAATCAAAACCTCTGGTTCCCATTGTAAATTTTGCGTCAGCGTAATATCGTTCTTTTCGATAACGGGCTAAAAGGATTAACTCGCTAAAATTTGCTCCCCATTGATGCCCTAAACTTTGATTGTTGTGTGCGTAGTTTGTAATTGGCATGCTATGAGAATAAACATATGGCCTAACATGATTGTATTCTAATTGTACCACTAAGTTTTCTACATCGAAAGCATTATAATACTTTGCTCCTAACTGATACCCATACTTGTTTTTCCAACTGTTATTTCGCTCTTTGACATCATTCAATGAAAATTCATCTAGGATAAACTGCCCATAAAAATTGATTTGGTTGTTCCATTTGTATTTAAAAGTTAGACCCAAAACTGCATTCCCACTTCTTGCCGAAGACGTAAACTCGACTGCTCTGTAAAAAATTAATGGATTAACAAAATTCACATCAAACCCTCTATCATTTGTATTTGTCCATACCACCGATTCAAAAAAACCTAAATTCAACTTGTTTGACACGTTCCAACTCAAATAATGATTAGCCATAAACTTAGTTGCATATGTACGTTCAAGAGTCACCTCAGGACGTACGTCTTTGAGCCACATGTAGGTATTAGTATACTTGATCTTCCAGAAATTTGTATTCAATTTAAAATATGGGTATGGACTAGCGCCATCACTTTCTAGTAACGATCTATATCCATCTCCAATGAAATTTCGGCCATAGCCTAATTGCATATCAATATGTTTGCTTGGGGTAAAAGTCAAATTAGCATCTGCCGAAGGAAAATCAAAACCTGTTGTTTTAAAATCCTTAGCAATTCCTATTCCAGGAATTATGGCGGGATTTCCTCCCGCTGGTTTTATAGAGGAAGCATAAGCGTTATAATAAGGAGCAAAACGACCTTGACTTTCAAAAACTGTGGTTGTAAAATGCAAGTTTTTACCAAGAGCTCCTCTAAAATTAAGACCTCTAGTATTTACAAAGGTATATGAATCAGAACTTTTACTAGCCTTTCCCAACTGTAAATCTACAACAGGATTAAGTGTAAACCAATATCCTTCTCCTTGAATGGCAACCATGTTCTCATTCCATAATTTTCGAGACCACCAGCTTGAAGTTTTCTTCATTAGAGACGCTTGCACTGCTTTGAGATTGTAATATTTCGATACTTCTGCATATGTAAATGGCTTTGAAGCTGTATGATTATTACTCCCCATTTGATTTAGTGCTGCATCAAATTGTGCATAATAACCATGTGAAAATGGAATATTCAATTGACTTTCTAATTCTGGATTATCGAATTTTTTATATACGATGCTATCAAGTTCTGACAAAGTTTTATCTTTTGTAATGCTGGATTTGGCTTTCGCCAAAGAAACATTTTCAGTCACAACATTGTTTACCAAAGGAACCGCAATTGTGTAGGTAAATCTAGAATAAGTGGCATTCCCATTATATGTTGCAGGCTGAATTTTAGGTATTTTACTAAAAACACGCTTGGTTTCTAAAATAAGATTCTCATCATTTGCATCTACATGAATCACTTTAAAGATTCCGTTTGAGTCTACTTCAAAAAGCACTTTTATATTCCCTTTGAAATTAGAAGAAACTAATTCTTCAGGCACATTAAAATTCAAAGTAATATAGGTTTGTACTTGGTTGTAAAAACAATTTTCTAGTTCCTTGAATTGTTTAGAATTACACTCCGCAAACACAGGAAAACGTTCAGACGTATTGACTGGACGGTTTCCATTATTAGAGTTGTCTTGTGCAGTTGCACTTACAATAGAAAATAAAAATAGCAGTGTTATTAATACTTTGTTCATCCTTAATATTTGTACAATTTAGTATCCTTTTGTGGCCTTTTGACCGTCGGAAATTATTTTAGCTCCTGAAGTCCCTATTCTTTTCACACCAAGATTTATCATTGTTACCGCCTCTTCATGAGTACGCACGCCACCAGCAGCTTTTACAGGCAAAGGTGAAGCGTTATCTAACATTATTTTTATGGTGTGTAAAGTTGCACCATTTGGCACACCTATCTCAGTCTCATAAAAACCTGTAGATGATTTTACAAAAACACGTGAAAATTGTTCTTGACTAAAAGCAGTCACCACTACATTTTTAATCAAACTAGAAATCTGAATAATCTCTTTATCTGTTAAAGCTGCCACTTCAATGATCCACTTAACCACTTTATTATGATCTAAACCAAGTTGTGTACATTCAAATATTTCTTGCTTGACAAGATCTATTTCACCATTTTTAAACGCTTTATAATTGCACACAAAATCCAAATCATCAGCTCCATTTTGAATGGCTATTTGGGCTTCTTCTAATTTATCTTCAACTGAGGATTCACCATTAGGAAAATCAATAACAGTTCCTACTTGCAAGACCGCATTAGCATCAATAATCATTTTTTTTGCTAGTGAAACCATATCTGGCCTTATCATCACTAGTTTAAAACCCTCCTCTATTGCTTCCTGAACATTTTTTTTAACAACAACTGTATTTTCTTCTGGAGTAAGACCAGCTTGTTCCGCAGTTTTTAAATAGGTTGCATCTAAATATTGCTTAATATCCATAGTCGTCTTGATTATTGATTTTACTAAACTTGTTTACAAAAATACATTTTATCTCCACACTAAGGACACTTAAAAGTTACAATTTGAAAGGGGTGCAATAAATGCTCCAGAACTCTATTTTAAAAAAAATAGAATGACTTCACTTCAAAAAAAAATCCCACTAGTGTGAGATTTTTTTTGATTCTGATGATAGTATTTTATTTGAAAAGTAAATTAGTAGTACCGCAATAGTTGCTCCAATAGTATTTGCAAAAACGTCATACATATCAGCATGGCGTGTAGCTGTAAATTTATCTTGGATAATTTCTATTAATATGCCGTACAAAACCGCACAAAAAAACGATAATGCCATTGCTTTAAAACTACTCGTATTTGAGAAGCTATTTTTAATAGAAAGGTAAAACAGAATTGTAAATATCAAATAAAAAAATGCATGTACGATTTTATCTAAATTAGAAACGCTTCCTAAGGGCACACTATTGAAGGTTGCCAAACAAAAAAAAGTTATAGTTCCTATCCAGAGTATTAGCGCCCATGGATATATTTTTTTAAGCACCTATTAATTCTTTATACGCTTCTTCTGATAGTAAAGAGTCAAAATCAGCAACATTCGCTACTTTTACTTTGATCATCCATCCAGCTCCATAAGGATCTGAGTTTACACTTTCAGGATTGCTCTCTAAGTCATCATTAAAAGCGATGATTTCGCCAGCAAGAGGAAGAAACAAATCCGAAACTGTTTTTACTGCCTCTACAGTACCAAAAACTTCATCTTTATCAAGTGTTTGATCTAAAGTTTCAACTTCTACATAAACAATGTCACCTAATTCTTTTTGAGCAAAATCAGTGATTCCTATTGTTGCGATATCGCCTTCTATACTAACCCACTCGTGGTCTTTTGTATACTTTAAATTTGCAGGTATGTTCATTTAAATTGTAATTATTTATTAGTTTTTATTTTTTTTGAATTTATTGACAAATGTAACAATCTTCTTTTCAATTACCGATTAGAATTTAAAAATTAATTTCCAAAATTATAACGCAATGTAAATCCAGATCGGATGTTGGTAAGTGGAAAAGCAGTTGATATAACAGCCTTAGAGAAAGAGTGATCGTAATAAAAAATGGCCGTCAAGTTTTTACTAAATGCATAGTCAGCCTTAACTTTTACGGTCCAAATGTTTTGTCCACCTGCCAACTGATTGTTATTATAATCCAAATAACGCACTATCGTTTCATTATTTCTATACGTAACATCTGCAGAGAGATTGATATCACTTTTTATTACTCCCGTTGGATTATCAGCCAATCTTGATGAAAAAATTACATCTTTAAACCTGTATCCAAGTCCAACAACATATTCAAGTCCCTTAACCTCTGTCAATAAATTGTTATCAAAACTCATTGATAGTGCTCTATCTTTCTTAATTTCAGTAAGTACTTTTAGCGAACTTTTAAGCTCAAAATCCATTCGAACCAAAGGATTGAATTGTTCCACTAAATTGATGTTAGACATAATGGTTTTATTAAAAAAATTGCCACTAGCATCAATACCGTTTGGATCTTTATCATATTCAAAATTAGAACGAAACGCATTAATAGTATAGGAAGCTCTATAATTGTGTAATAATGAAAAGCGTTTAAAGTTCTTCTTAAACGGAGCATAACGCATTAATCCGTTGTATTTTACAGACCAATTTGGCAACGGAAAACTCCTAAAAATACCCAATGAAGCGCCTCCAGCATCATTCCCAGAATAAGCAGCAAGAAAAGCAGGTAACAAAACGGCTTGATTGTTTTTTCCAAAACCTTTAGGAAAACCTTCACCGTCAAGATTTGCAGGATTATTGATATTTATTCCTCTCGCAGTAGCTAATCTATTTGCAATTACAAGTCTGTTTTCTCTAAAATCATCAAATGCTTCTGCCGAATTTTGATCGCTTGTTAAAAAGGAAGTTTTAATTAATACGGTAGAGATTGAAAAAATTCCTGTGCTAAATGGTGATCTAGCATTATACATCCCGTTAGTGACATCATATTGCTCTGAATCATTTTGAGACAATGCTCTGTCAAAGGTTAAATCTATTTTCATATCAGGAAACAAATCCACATTGGCCGTAGCCTTCAAAATTTTATTGTCTACTTGCGTATAATTTTGGTTAAAGTCTGGGTAGTTTGTCAACCATCCCTTTTTTGCTGCTTCAAAACGTATATCATCTTGGCTTCCAAAGATAAACCCTAATGAAGGTCTAGAAGAACCTAGAAAACCTAAACCCGGAGTATAACCTGGTAAAACAGTACCACTATTGTGCGTGTAGTTTACCTGTATATTTTTAACACTTGTAAGTACGCCTAATAATCCATCTACAAAAGGACCTTTTTTAGCTGTGGCTGCAGCAACATTTGTATTTACTATTTTCTCACCCGGTTTTGGCGGACCTGTTTTTGGCTTAGGAGCAGCTTTCGTACTGGTTTTTGAAATACCTAAATATTTATAAAGCGTTTCCATGGTCAAACTTGCATTCAAATTACTTGAACTTGCATTTTGAATTGTATTTCCTAAATTATAATCTTGTCCTCCTATTGAAATTTGTGACAAAGCATTGGAAGTACGCTGCCAGCTGTAATCACCCGTATAAGAATAGGTTGCTTTTATAAAACTAAACAACGGAATCTTGTTAATAGGTAATTCATAATTTACAACCAATTGTTGCATGTGCTGGTTAGGGTCACCCATATCCCAATAACTGTCCCATATTGTAAAACTGTCAATAGGTTCATTATCCTCATTAAGATAACTCTTCACAATATTACTGGAAGAAGCTGTGTAATTTAGCTTTAATGATTTTGTAAGGTTGTAATTAAAACCATATTGATAATTGAATGCAAAATTTCTTCTATACAAAGGATCAAGTCCAATGCCTTCAACCTCAACTTGACGAAATTGTTGACGGTTGTATTGTCTATTGATATTCGTATTAAAAGAAATGGTTGACGGCAAATAATTAAAATTAAAATCGCTCAACATTTTCCAATAATTACTTTTCTTTAAAAACTTTGATTTTTTAAAGGGTTCAACAGGTTTTGGTTTAAAAGTGTAGGCATAATCTACCGCAGAATTAGCATGTTGATCTACATAATCCTCTATTTCAAAATCATGACGTTCTACTTGATTAAAAGACTGAGAAAAAGTGAAATTCTCAGGATCGTACACTCTTTGTTTTTGTTCTGGTTGACGTTCTTTTTTTACTCCAATAAAATTGATGCTTGTTCTTTTTGTATAATCAATTGCTCTGTTTGCAATATTATCTTTCTCTTTTTGATTTGTGGTGTTCTCTAACAATTGTTTCAACTTAATATCTTGGTTGAACGGATCGTACTCTGGAGTGATAGTTTCTTCCCCTACAGAATAGTTGAATGGTAAGTTCACACCCCATTTCTGAGGCAATAGTTTACCTAGATTTACATTGGTTACAATATTGTATTGTTGCGTATCCTCTCTACTTCTCTCATTTGGTCCTTGCTCTAGGGAACCAAAACCTATAGTGGTTTTTCTACCCGATGCAGAAACGGTAGCAAAATCAGCTAGATTAGTGTCAATATTTAAAACGGCAGCCATTCCGCCTTTGTTATCCATATCAGCCAAACGTAATTCATTAAACCAAACCTCACCTTTTATGTCATTTAGAGGATCATTGTTTTTTATTCCCACCATAAGTGTTCGCACCAAACCAAAGTTAGGATTTCCTTTAATCCCTAACTTAAGCGTAGTTGATTTATCTCCATCAGGAAGAGATGCATCAGTATCCGGATAATAAATCCCGTCTAGCGGAAGTGTATTTGGATTTACTTTCATGGCTAAAATTTTCATTCTAGTCAATAATTCAAGAGGTAAGTCTATTTCGTTTTCGGATGGCCAAACTAGTTCTGGACTCAAAGGACCACAATCTGAAGTGTTACCACCAGAGGGTAATGTTACTTTTAATGGAATCTCTATTTGATAAAAATTCTGATTAAAATCGTTTCCAAAACGGATAAAACCTACCATTTGATTGTCGCTTAGTGCAATCTCATTTGGCAGTGATTCAGCATGTAAAAACATTTTCAATTTATTAAATTGTCTCATGTCTATACTTACATTTTTAAAAACTGCTCTAGAATCTTGTGGCTCTAACCCGTCTCCCGAAGCACGTAACGCAAGTGATTGCTCGTTTTGATTGATTACCGTGTTGTTATTGAATAATTGTTCCCTTTGAACCGCTGGTGGTGTTACATAATTTACGGGGCATCGCTCGTTGTTTTCTTGAATATTAACAGCAAGAACATCCAGATTAGTACCGTCATCATCAGGATTAGTATCATTAAAATCAAGTGCATTAGTGTAACGTCTCCATTCTCCGCGCACAAGGTCAAGTGCACCAAAACGTACTGTAACCTCATCATTAAAACCTGTCATAAACATTCTCATAAATCGAATAGATCTAAAATCAGAGATGGAACCTATAACATTTTCAGGCTGAGAAACCGGTATTTTAAACTGCAACCATCTAGCCTCAGTAGTTGAACCATTTGGTAAGGTAACTTGTGTGTTGCGAATATCAGTAATATAATTTTGTCCAATATCCATTCCTGGACGCATATCAACACTGTACTCATAGTAGGCATTGATAGTATTCATGGTATTATCTCTATTGATATCTTCAACATCAGGTACAGTACTAGAACCTCTGTTTGCTGTATTAATATCTACTGGAGAATTATTCTCTACACCATTATAGTTTTTATATCGGTCTATTATTGAACCATTGGCATTCAAATAAAAAGCATAATCATCGGCTGCTGGATCAAGCTCTGATGCAAAATTAGTATAAACAGACCCTTCATTAGAATTTGACAAACCATCAAGACCAATATCCTGATTTTGCCTGTTATTTACATTCGTATCAAATGCATAGATCAAGGATTGTGATGCAGGAACATCTCCCCAAAGTGGCCTTGGATTTACTACAATTTGATCCGGCCCAAGACCATTTTCATATTGTTTCCTTCCATCTTTTAAAATGTCTTCGGAAATTTCACCTAGGTTAAAATAGATCTTTCCTATATTTGATTGTGGGGCTGGGCCATTACCCACATACGGATCTAAAACCCAAAACTGAATGTACTCAACATTTCCTTGCTCAAAATTTGTTGAATTCAAAGAACGCATAATTCCGCCAAAATTTTCAGTAGGATTAGCTCCCACAGCGCTATTGTTATTGTACGGTCCTCGCTCCGATGGGAAATAGGTTAAATCAAGCGTGCTTATTACCTGTGTTTGCCCTTGTGCAATATCAGTTAAGGGATACAATTCCCTACTAAAAACCCTTCTTGTTTTATTGAATGACAAATCAGCATCAGAAACTCCAGGTGGTTTTTGGGTATAAAAAATAGGGTCAATAGCATACCAAGCCAGTTTTGCCCGTTTGAACCCATAGCTTAAATCAGTTGCGCTACCATTAAAATTATAAGTACTTGCTGCTGTTCTTTCTGGTGTTGATGACAAACTCCAAGCCATTGGAGAACGCATGTCAATTGTTGATTGAGACCCTTCAAAGTCATCTACATAAATAGTTGATTCACCTTGAAATTGATCCGCTTTTGGGGTATCCGGTCTTAAAAATGCAACTTCACCTCTTATGGATAAATTAGAGGGTACATCAGTATCTAAATTTGGTAATTTGTTAACAAGACGTGTCAAGAAAGGAACCTGAGTAGAGTAATTTGTATTCAATCCAAAAACAGTATTATTTACAGACTCTTGACCAAAACTTGATTTCTGTGTAAAAGGTCTCTCGGTCATTTTTAAAAATGTTCCCCCTACCACAAAATTATCTGATATTTTATGTTCTACGTTTAAGCCTATGAAACGTCTGGTTTGTTGACCAAAAACAGAATTGTTTTCTAAAGACACTTCTATAGGTGTATTTGAAGCTTGAAGCGATGGGTCAAGAATTTGCACACGCCCAAATTGATAATTAACACTGTAATCTACCCCTTCAACCAAGCGTCTGCCTGCGGCAGTAACTACTACTGATCCCTGTGGAACATTGAAAGCTCCAATAGGAATTCCATCACTTCCGCTAGATTTGTACTTTCCTCTTAACAAAAACTTATTTTTATCACTGTCTTGTAATGCGCCTGCTTGTGTATTGCGGTACATACTTTGAAACACATATTTACGCTGGTTGTCATTATAAGTAGATGGATTCCTGTAATCTTCAATAGCAGTATTAGACAATTTAGAAAATAATAATTCCCCAAAAGGCTCCTTAGTGGTAAACATGATACGACCGTTTTGCGCATCAATAGTCAAATTAGGTAAAAAATCAAAAAAACCATCTCCACCAGCTTGAGGATCATTGTTGAAATTTAATTTATCTAAATTAAAAACTTTTAATAAAGGCGTTTCTGCCACTTTTGAATCGGGATCAGGATTTGCTGGAAATGGAGTTCCTGAAACTTCCGTAATATAATTTAGCGGAGAAGGATCTGTGTACAAAATATTAAATCTAAAATCCTCTTGTTTCAATTGATATCCTCCTTGAATTTGATAGATGTTTTTCATCATCAAGTTCCAAATGGGATTTTTAACATTGGTCAAATTGCTTTTCAGCATTTTCAATATCAAACTTTGAGAAATAATGGCTTGTGTAGCGGGCGTGTTACCTGTAACCACAGTAGCATCAACACCGTCATTACCAAACTCCCCTACTTGATACACTTGGTCCCCAATGGTGTATTGATAAGCCACTGCTAAAACCTCATCATTTGCCAAACGTTGTTGCAAAGAAATAAATCCTAGTTGTGGGTTAAAAGTATACTCATTTGGGTTTAATTTTCGAGCATTTTCCAGTTTAGAATAATCTTGGCCTTCACTTACGGTAGTATTAAAACCCGAATTTGAAGTTGCAATTTCTCTAATATTAGCATTTAATAATCCTGTCCCAGCAGCAATTTGAGCTGGATCATAATCGTTATTAGCATTATTTGAGGGAGTATTAGCTGGAGCATTAAAGATTCCTGTAGATGGGTCTAGCACAACAACTTCATTATCTGGAATACCTGTGATCTGAGCTTCACCAAGATCTTGAAGTGCAATAATATTCCTTAAATTATTATTGGTTGTAGTTACCCTATTTTGTCTATTGGTAACCCAAATTTCGATTCTAGAGATTTGAACTCTACTATCAATAAAAGGATAGTTTGCTAGAGATTTATCATACCTGTCTCTAAAATATTGCGATAAGAAAAAGTGACGGTCACTGTCGTAATCCAAAGCAAACATTTCAAAGTTTTCAATCGTTCCTCCGCCTTGTGCTACTACGCTTTTTGTTTGTGATTTTTGTTCTGAAAATACTCCTGTGAAAGTTGTTTTACCAAATTGCAATTGGGTTTTGAAACCAAATAAACTTTGGGCGCCACGAATGAGAGAACTGTTTAGTGGCATGCTCACATTTCCGACTTCAATTTTTTGAATGATATCGTCCTCAGTGGGTGCGTAATCTAGTTTTATTAAGTTTTGAAATGCAAAAGTAGATTGAGTATCATAATTAGCATTTACATTAAGTCTTGTTCCTACTTTCCCCATCAAACTCATGCTGATTCTTTGATCAAAATCAAAGGAAAGATTAGACCTGTTTCTAGGAGAAAATGAAGGATTATCTTGTTTTGTAAAACGCAAACCTAAATCCATTTCAATAGATCCTGTAGGCTTTACATCAATTGTATTACTACCAAAAATAGATTCAAACAAACCTGATTTAATTACATATCTCGGTAATAAATCTTTTTTTGCTAGTTCACTCCCCTCTTTTTTACCGTCAATTGCATCTACTTTTGTCTTGAAATAGTTGCGCATAGACTCTTTCAAAACTAATTTTTCGTATTCTTTTGGAGTCAATATGATAGGGTAATTGATGGAAAGTCCATCAAAGGAACTTGTGTACACATACCTATCAATAGCTGGATCATACGTATATGACGAGAGTATACTTGGTGGATTTTTAAGTTGTAATTTCCCCACAGAGAAACCCTTACTTACCGTATCTTGAGTTCCCGTTTTAACTTGAGCATGCAATATGTAACCACACAATAGAACAAGCCAAAAAATACAATTTTTATGCATATAACTCCTGTTTCTTAAATCCCTTTTAGAGGTTTTTTAAAGCTTGTTTGATAATAGTTTCAACGGTTGCATCTGGATTTTCTTTGACAATTTTTTCAATAATCTTTTCCGAACTTTTTCGTACAAAACCTAATACTTCCAATGCTGATAACGCTTCATCTCTATTTGTATTGCTTTGAGACATAGAAACTTCATCTAAATCATAAAGTTTCAATACTTTTTCTTTGAGGTCAAGTATCACCCTCTGTGCTGTTTTACTACCTATTCCCTTGATGGATTGAATAGTTACTACATCTGCAGATCCTATCGCATTTGTAATTTGTTTTGGATCAAGTGAGGACAACATTGTTCTAGCAATGCTTGCCCCAATACCTGAAACAGATAATAAGAGTCTGAAAATTTCTCTTTCAGATTTTTCAATAAACCCAAAAAGTGTATGCGCATCTTCTTTAATTTGAAGATGCGTATATACTTTTATAAAATCGGTATTGGGTAATAATGAATATGTATGTAAGGAAATATTTATATGGTAGCCTACGCCCCCACAATCAATAACAATATGTGTTGGCGATTTTTCAACGAGTTTCCCTTGTAAGTGTGCTATCATGATGTATATAAAATAGTTCCAAATATAACAAAATTTGTACACGCATAAATTTCTGATAAAAAATTACGATACAATTTGTTTACAATGCATTAAATTAAACTTGTTTGGCTTTCTTGATAGCTTTTTCTTGTGCATCAATCACTGCAATTGCGGCCATATTTACCATTTCCTCAACACTTGCGCCTAATTGAAAGATGTGTACTGGCTTACCCATTCCCAACATGATCGGTCCTATGGAATCTACTTTGTTAAGTTCTTTCAATAGTTTATACGTAATATTGGCTGATTCTAGATTTGGGAAAACCAAAGTATTTACTTTTTTTCCAGCTAGTTTAGAGAATGGAAACTTCTCTTTTAACATTTCAGGGTTTAAAGCAAAGTCGGCTTGAATTTCTCCATCAATGATCATATCCGGATAATTTTTATGCAAGAAAGCTACTGCTTCGCGCACTTTTGAGGCGTTTTCACTTGATGAAGATCCAAAATTAGAAAACGACACCATAGCTATTACGGGCTCTACTCCAAACATTTTAGCTGTTTTAGCAGTCATGATTGCTATTTTAGCTAAATCATCCGCTGATGGGTTGATGTTTATTGCGGTATCTGATAAAAACATTGGCCCACGAGCCGTCATCATCATATTTGTTGTAGCAACAATTGAAGCTCCCGCCGCTTTATCAATCAGTTGTAACATGGGTTTCACTACTGATGGATAACTTCTAGAATGTCCTGTTACCAGTGCATCGGCTTCATTTTCATTGACCATCATAGCAGCAAAATAATTTCTTTCGCGCATGAGCTTTTGTGCATCAAAAAGTGAAATCCCACGACGCTGTCTTGAAGACCAGTATGTTGAAGCAAATTTATTTCTTCTCGCCTCTTCTTCTTTAATTTTTGGATCAATAATAGGCACATCAGCATCAAAGCCTATTTCTTCTTTGAGTTCCAATATAATTTCTTTGTTTCCTAGTAAAATTGGGAAACCAATACCTTCTTCGTGTACTATTTGAGCTGCTTTTAAAACATCGAGATGATCTGCTTCGGCAAAAACGATGCGTTTTGGATCCATCTTGGCTCTATTGGTAATCAAACGAACCATTTTGTTGTCGTTACCCAAACGATCATTCAATTCTTCTTCGTATTTTTTCCAATCTGTAATAGGGTTTAATGCTACGCCAGACTCCATAGCTGCTTTGGCTACAGCCGGTGCAACAATAGATATCAATCTTGGATCAAAAGGTTTTGGAATGATGTAATCTCTACCAAAATTAAGTTTTGTAGCTCCATAAGCCACATTTACTTGTTCTGGAACAGACTCCTTAGTCAATAAAGCAAGTGCTTTTACTGCAGCCATTTTCATAGCCTCATTGATTTTGGTAGCACGTACATCTAAAGCACCTCTAAAAATGTAAGGAAACCCTAAAACGTTATTAACTTGGTTAGGAAAATCTGATCTTCCTGTGGCCATAATAACATCTTTACGGGTTGCAATTGCTACATTATAATCAATTTCTGGATCCGGATTTGCCATTGCAAACACGATAGGATTATCAGCCATTGCAAGCAACATCTCTGGTGACATTAGTCCGCCAGTAGACAACCCTAGAAAAATATCAGCACCTACTAAAGCCTCGGCAAGAGACATTGAAGGAATGTTTTTTGCATATTTTAATTGCAGTTCAGACAAACTCGGGTTGTCACTTGTCAACAAACCTTTGCTGTTGAACATGAAAATATTCTCAACTTTAACGCCCAATAAAACATATAGATCAGCACAAGCAAGTGCCGCCGATCCTGCTCCTGAAACCACCATTTTTACATCTTCGGCTTTCTTATCAGCAAGTTCAAGCGCATTCAACAATGCAGCTGATGAGATGATAGCTGTACCGTGTTGATCATCATGCATTACAGGAATATTTAACTCCTCTACTAAACGTCTTTCTATTTCAAAAGACTCTGGTGCTTTAATATCCTCAAGATTGATTCCTCCAAAAGTAGGAGCAATATTCTTAACCGTTTGGATGAACTCTTCAATATCTTTAGTTCCTATTTCAATGTCAAAAACATCAATATCTGCAAAAATTTTAAACAACAAACCTTTTCCTTCCATAACTGGTTTTGAGGCTTCGGGACCTATATCCCCTAGACCCAAAACAGCGGTACCGTTTGTAATTACGGCTACTAGATTTCCTTTGGCAGTATATTTGTAAACGTTATTGATATCTTTTGCAATTTCTAAACATGGCTCAGCAACACCTGGAGAATACGCTAATGACAAATCTCTTTGTGTGGCATATTTTTTAGTTGGAACAACTTGAATTTTTCCTGGAGTAGGCTTTGCGTGGTATAATAATGCTTCTCTTCTTTTGTTATTTTTGTCCATTTTTTTGCTTTTATTCTAGATCACAAAGATAGAAGACTTGGTTTAAAAAGTCAGCTTTTATACTATTCTTTTCCAATTTTGGGCTAATTTATTAACTTAGAAACAAAAATAGCCGCATTTAAATGCAGCTATTTCTTTATTATAAAATATTAATTTACTGAGTAATATAAGTGTTTAAATGTTGAATAGTATCTTTTTGCAACTCTATTATTGCTTTTACAACATCACTTATGGATATAATTCCTATTACAATATCATTCTCTAAAACGGGCAGGTGACGCACTCTTTTTGTACTCATTAATTCCATACAAAAATCCAAATTATCTGTTGGTTTTACGGTCACCACATTCGTCTCCATAATTTCATGAACCAATGTTTTCTTTGAGGATTTAGCTTTTAAAACAATTTTCCTTGCATAATCCCGCTCTGATAAAACTCCTTTTAGTTCTGTATCTTCAATAATGAGGATGGCTCCAATGTTTTTTTCACTCATAATGGTCAGAGCTTCGTAGACTGTATGGGTTGATAGTATAGAGAATACCTCTTTCCCCTTTGTGCTTAAAATTTGGTTTACTGTCATAATCAATTCATTTAGTGAATGATAAAGTTATAAAAAATAAACATAAAAGGATATAATTTGCAATAAGAATATCTTTAGGCAGTTAGCTACTCTAATTCTATAAATGAACCAATATCAATATTAGTAGGAAGTCTGCCAACATTTTGCAATTTCAGAACTGCAAGTTTTTGAGCTATAGTAATAGTATCATTAAAATTTTTATTCAAAAGCTGCGCATATAAAAAGCCTGTCCAAAATGCATCACCTGCACCCGTGGCATCTTTTATCTCTAGAACTGGAATTGATTCTTGATGAAAAAGTCCAAACTCTTTGTCAGACAAAACCACTCCTTCTTTTCCTTTTGTCAAGCAAATGGTTGAAGCACCTAGGTTATGAAAATATTCAAAAATAAAATCTTCGGTTTTTGCTTCTGAAAACAGCCTGTAGCAATCATCTTCACTTAGTTTTACTAATGGATCCGTTGCTAAATACTGTTTCAACACCGATTTAGCTTCCTCTCTATCCTTCCAAATTCGTTCCGAAAAATTAATATCGATACTTGTCTTTAGTCCCAATTGCTTCGCTCTTTTAGCACTTTCAAGAATGGTGGTACGAGCAGGTTCTTTACTTAATGCAAAACAAGTTGTATGAAAAATTTTAGCACTTTCAAGTAAATCATCTGTAATCTGGCTCGGGTCAATTTGAGAGTCAGCTTCTCTAAAAGGAATAAAATCAGGAGTTCCCGTAGATTTAGAAACAAATATTACCGAAGTTGGCTTATCATCAATTTTTTTAACATAGGACGTAATAACATTATTAGCCTTTAACTTACGAACGATATACTCTCCTAATCCATCTTGACCACAAGTGGCTACTAAAGCTGATTTCAAGCCTAATCTTGTTGCATTAACAGCAACATTTGTAGGGGATCCACCTAAAAATCGATGAAAATCTTTAGTTCTATTTATTGAAGTGTCAATTTGATGACCTATAAAATCAATTACAACTTCCCCAATACAAATTATATCAATAGATTTTTTCATTTTTTTAAACTAAATATTTAAAATCACTGTAAATACTTTGATGCAACATTACAGTTGCAGCTGCGCTCCATGTGCAATATAAAACTCCATTAGGCAATTGGGTTTTACTATTGAAATTTTCGTAAAAACTATAATTATCAATTTTATTAATAGCATTTATAGCTTGAAGTATTTCTATAGCTTCTTCTTTTTTTGCTGAAGATAATAAGGCGAGTCCATAAAAACCATTAACCATAGACCAACTTCCACCATTATGAAATTCGTTTGGAAAGTTCCTAAATTCGAATTTATAATTATTTTTAAGCAAGTTCCAGTCAGGGTCATTCTCTTTTATTGGTGGCCAGAAAGCAGGCAGCAACTTTAATGGCATTTTGTTTTTCAAGCTTAATGAATACGACACTACATCTTCTTGAAGTGCAGGTGTTCCAATCTTTAAGAGTAGTACTAAGGAATTAGCAAAAGCATCAAACTGCATCTTATAACCTGCTGGCGAAAACGAACAAGGCATGAATTTTTGAATATTAGCTTCCATATATGCCCTTTCATGGTATTTCTCTCCTACTGAATCAGGACAAAAATTAATTACTAACTGTTGCGTTATTTGTTCAATTTTACTTGCTATCAAATCACTTTTACTAAAATAATTATAACTTTTAAGAGCCCATACTCTCAATAATTGATCATATAGCACATAACCATCCGTTATGTATTCATCCGCCCAATTTCCTGAAAGAGGAACATAAAGCAAATGTTTATTATTAAATTCCCAAGCTTCTAAAAGCTGCAAACACTTTTGAATATTACTCTCATATTTTTGAATGAATGCGTGATCCTTTTTATAAAAAGCGTATTGACAAACACCTATAATAAACCAAGTCACTGCATCAACTCTACCTGCTAAACCTCCATAGCTCACTTCTACAACATCGCCATCTATCATTACATTTGAAGGAATTGTACCGTTATGATGCTGATTATTTGCTAATGTTTCTAATGTATCAGCAAAGGTCTCAATCAATTTTTCATCGGCAGAGGCTAATGCTGCTAAACCACAAATAACTCCATCTCTAGCCCAAACTCTTTTGTAATTTGAAATGTTTTGTGCACTCGCTAAAAACCCTTCTTTAGACGAAGCATTATGTAATAATTCAATTGCTTTTTTATAATCTATATTTTCCATTATACTATAGCTTCTTTTCGGTTTTTAACAGTTATAAAAAGAGTGAAAACTGCACCTAAAATTAAAAAGACACCTGCTAGTTTAATCACATTCAATGGATTTCTTCCTAATAAGTCATACACAAAGTATTGCATGGTCAAGACTTGAATAGCCATTGGTATAACAATAAACATGTTGAAAATTCCCATATAGATACCCGTTTTATCTTTTGGAATAGAACCAGCCAAAAGCTGATAAGGCATAGCCATCATAGAAGCCCAAGAAATTCCTAAACCAAATGAGTATAAAAAGATGGTTGTTACGGCTACGTTTTCTCCAAACGGATTGTGCATTACAAATAGAACATCTACATTGTTTAAAAATGGAATACTCAATAAACCTATTCCGCCCAATAATAAAGCGAAAAAATGAACTCCTTTTGCACCGATTTTAAGTGCTAATGGAACCAATAAAAAAGCAACCATAAAACAAATGATATTATAGGTTCCATTTAAGCTGCCAGTCAACAATTGAGCTTGAGAAAACCCTTGTGATGCTTGGTCTGTAGTCTTAAAAATTGAAATTGAAAGTGTAGATGTGATGTATTGCCAATAACAAAACATGGCATACCAAGTAAAAAATTTAACCGGTATTAATTGTTTCATTGTTAAGGGCATTGTTTTGAAAGCCTTTACAATGTCTACTAAAACCGTATTAAAAATATTTTGTTTTTTCTTCTCAATAATCAATGCTAACTCCTCGTCAGTAGGCGGGTATTCTTTTGTTGTAAAAACTGAAATCAGAACCGATGTAATAGAAGCAAATGCTCCAATGAAAAAAGCCCAATAAGTATAGGTTGGAATTCCATTTGATAATTTATCCGTAATTGCTAAAATCCCTAATGCCACTAAAATAGCAGGGGTAAAATTAGCCAATGTTATACCTAATCCTGTAAAGAAACTTTGCATCAAAAAACCTAATGATTGTTGTTTTTGATCTAATTTGTCAGCTACAAAGGCACGATATGGCTCCATGGCCAAATTATTTGCAGCATCTAAAATCCACAGCAAACTTGCTGCCATAAAAATAGAATTAGAAAAAGGCATAACTAATAATGCCAAACTAGATAGTAAGGCTCCAATAAGGAAAAATGGTTTTCGACGACCAAATTTTGGTGACCACGTGCCGTCACTAATCGCCCCAACAATTGGCTGAATTATCAAACCGGTAATAGGACCAGCAAGCCATAACATCGGTAAACTGCCTTCATCAGCTCCTAGATATTTATAAATTGCACTCATGTTACTTTGTTGCAACCCAAAACTGAATTGAATTCCAAAGAACCCAAAATTCATGTTCCATATTTGCCAAAAATTAAGTTTTACCTTTTTAAACATGCTCCTATTCTTTTTTTAAATTAAAAAAAACAACTCCTACATTGAAAAATATAGGAATTGTCTAATCACTAATTAATCATGAAACATTTCATTAAAATCTATATGACAAAGCCATAGAAATTGATCTTCCAGTCAATGACCTTGCTCTTACATAGTTTACTGTATTCTCAGTTATACTTCCTTCTTCTGCCTCTGTAATTGCTAACGAGTTAAAAATGTTATTACCAGATAGATTCACTGATAAACCTTTTGTCAAACCAACTTCTACAAAACCATTTACAATTACAAAACCATTCATTACAAGTTGATTTGAGTCTTGAGCAAAAGCTTTAGTCTGACCAATAAAACTTAGACCTAAAGTATTTTTCTTATCCATAAATTTAAACGTTGGCATTACACCATACATCAATTTAGGCTGTCTTCTTGGCTCATTTCCTTTATCTGCACCTGATGTTATTTCTGCTTTAGTATACGTCATTGACCCTCTAAGGTTCAAATTGTCTGATAAATCATACGCTGACTCTAATTCTAAACCTAAAGATTTGTAATTATTTTGTCTAATCACATTTGCACCAGCCTCATAACCTGCTTGCTCATCAGTTTTAGAACTAAAAGCTGTTGCATAAACATATCCTTTATTAAATTTTTGTTTGTATCCAATTTCTGATTGCATTAAAAAATCCAAAGCGTTGATTTTATCTCCATCTAAATAATCCAAGCCATTAAATAAAATTCTATCAGCCTTTGCAGATGCTCCTCTACTAACTCTAGCAAATAATGATTGTTTCGCATTTAACAAATAGTTCCCTCCTAACGTGTATGAAAAATAGTCGTAAGTATAATTAACTGGTGTATCATTTGCAGTATTCACAGCAAAGACATTGTTCTCCGGTGCTGATAATATTCCGTCATTATTGATATCGTAACTTGTTGCTGTCCCGCCTGTAAAAGAACCTGTAACTTTTCCGTTATCATATCTCACCCCACCTTCAAAAGATAGGTTTTTAGATAAATCAAATGAAACATTTACGTAAGGTGCAGATACGTTATACTGCGTATCGTAATTTCTGGCTAAATTACCCCAAGCAGGAGTTCCATAAGCATAGAGTCCGTTTTCAGATAATAGATTTCCGTTAACATCCTTTACATTAATTAAACGCGGATTATTGTCTGATACTTCTTGTAAGTAAGAGTTCCATAACCAAGACATTGAAACATTTTGCATCGATTTGAAAAATCCAAAAGTGACACCTAAATTATCTATTTTCTTTGTCAATCTCAAATCATTCATAAAATTACTCATGTCGTTCAACTGTGTGTCAAACATATGAACTCTAGCAACTAATCCATTTGGAGTATTAAAAACTGTCCCATCATTTGCATAACTTAGCGTAGAACCTGCACCAAAAGAATTTGCAATAGCTGATGCCGTTCCTAATTCAGCAGGAAAAGGAGATATAAAGCCACCACTGTTAGCAGAGTAACGTAAATTGTCCGAAACTTTCCAATTATTATCTAAATCAAAAGTAGCATTTGCACCTATGGATTTTGAAATAGGGTGCATTCCATTAGCAACTTTTTCTCTTCTTACATTTCCTTCTGTCCCAAGTCCTACATTATGATTTAAATAAATAGATTGCATGGCACCTCTTGTAGCATCATAGCCATCTACGCTCGTCCACTTTGGATTAGCATTTGTTCCAGAAACCTGAACAGGCATTGGCATATATGCTACTGCTCTATCATTTAAAAATTTAGCATAAACTGTTACTGATCCTTTTTCAAACTCTTTTGTAATATTGAATTTTACTTGGCCACCATTATTGCTATTAAATCCTGTTTTTCTAACGCCTTCACCAGTTCTATAAAAACCACCTACATGAAAATACAATCCATCACCTATTTTAGCTCCATAATCAATATCTGTTCTGAAATTTTCATAATCTAGTCCAAAAGTAGTACTCATAGTTCCTCCTTCAGTTTTCCCAGTTTTACTAATGAAATTGATAATTCCTCCAGGAGAATTAGAAGACAATGTTGAAGCTGAACCTCCACGAATAGCCTCAATTCTTGCCACATTACCATCAAATCTTGTAAAGATATCAGCCGTTGCAAAAGCAATATCTCCAAATAATAATACCGGAAGGCCATCTTCTTGAATTTGCAAATATTTAGAACCTCCAGATGATATTGGCACACCACGAACTGATATATTAGAATTTCCTTCTCCTCCAGATGATTCTGAGCGTATACCTGGAATTGTTCTAAAAATCTCAGCAGTAGATCTTGGTGCAGACTGCTCTATTTCTTTTGTATTTATTGAAGTAATAGAAACACTAGATTTAATTTTTGTTCTAGGATTAACTACACCTGTAATAATAACATCATCTAGCACATTATTATCTTCGGTTAAAGTTATATTCTTAATTACATTTCCATTTACTTCAATTTTAAACATAACATTTTTATATCCAATGTATGAAGCAATAAAATCAAAAGTTCCATTTTTAAGATTTGAAAAATTATATTTTCCATCGATATCTGTAACAACTGACTTTGAGGAATCTTTAATTAAAATATTAACACCTGGTATTGGTGCTCCATTAACATCCGAAACAACTCCTGTAACGGTCGAATTTTGCGCAAAAGAAAGATTAAATAGTAGTAATGCTACAATAACCCCTATTTTCCTGATGAATGAAATAGACTTTTTCATGGTTTTAAAATAAATTAGTTAATAAATTTTAGTTGGTTTAATTATCAAATGTATAATTATAAAGAAATAAAATAACGAATCACACAAACGAAAACGTTTTCGAATTACCGAAAACGTTTTCGATTTGATATAAAAAAATATTTCACCATATTTGTTTAATGAAAGAAGCTACTCTTAAAGAAATTGCAGAAAAATTGGGCATATCCATTACCACTGTTTCTAAGGCATTAAAAGACTATCCAGATGTTAGTTTAAAGACAAAAGAAGCGGTTATTTCATTAGCAAAAGAACTCAACTACAGTCCAAATTCTTTCGCTGTCAACCTAAGAACAAAAGAATCAAAAACCATTGGCTTAATTATTCCCGAAATCGTTCATCATTTCTTTTCAAATGTTATAAACGGGATTGTTGCTGAGGCTGAAAAAAATGGCTATCTAGTCATCATTCTGCAGTCAAATGAATCATTAGAATTAGAAAAAAAACAAGTTGCCTTACTACTTAATAAAAGAGTAGACGGAATTATCATCTCACTATCTAATGAATCTAATGATGATAGCCATCTCAAGGAAATTATAACACGCAAGATTCCGTTTGTACAATTTGACAAAATTGCAAAATTGATACACAGTTCAAAGGTTGTTATTAATGATCAAATTGCGGCTAGAAATGCAGTTCAACATTTAATAGACAACGGCTATAGAAAAATTGCACACATCAGAGGGCCTTTAAATCCTCAAAATGCCATTGATCGTTTTATTGGTTATAAAAAAGCATTAGAAATAAACAACATCCCCTTTGATCCTTCTTTAGTGTATACTTGTGAAAAAGTAACTTTTCAAGAAGGAATAGATTTCGCAAAACAAATTATGGCTGACCATCCTGATGTTGAAGGAATATTTGCCATTACAGATCTTGTTGCTGTAGGAGTACTTTCTTATTTTAATGATAAAGGAATTAAAATTCCAGAACAAGTTGCCGTTATAGGCTTCAGTAATTGGTTCATGTCTCAAGTGCTAACCCCTAAACTTAGTACAGTTGATCAACCTAGTCATGAAATGGGAGTAACATCTTTTAAATTATTATTAGAAGAAATGAATTGCCACAAAAAAGAAATTCCTTTTTCGCCTAGAACTATTGAACTCGAAACAAAAGTTATTGCAAGAGAGTCTACTTTTAAAAAAAATAATATCTAATATAAAAAATCAATATTTCTTTTTATTCCTTCAAACTTTGTACGTTTAATAGGAGAATTTTTAAAAACAACTTTAAATGTTTCTTCTGTTATTTCTATCCAGTCTTTTTTAGACATCGCCAATACATCTGGATTTGGATTAAAAAGAGGTTCACTATGTGGCTTTGAAAATTTATTCCAAGGACAAACGTCTTGACACACATCACAACCAAAAGCCCAGTCATTAAACATTCCTTTAAACTCCGTCGGGATATTCTCTTTTAATTCAATTGTAAAATAGGATATACATTTACTTCCATCAACTACATAAGGAGCTACAATAGCATTAGTGGGACAACTATCAATACATGCAGTGCAGGCACCACAATGATCTGTAGTGGGCGAATCATACTCTAATTCTAAATCTATTATTAACTCGGCAATGAAATAAAAGGAACCTACTTTTTTAGTCAATAGGTTACTGTTTTTTCCTATCCAACCTAAGCCACTTTTAGCAGCCCATGCTTTATCTAAAACTGGAGCTGAATCTACAAAAGCACGCCCAGAAACGGCACCAATATTAGTTTGAATAGAATGGATAAGTTCTCTCAATTTTCCCTTTATGACGTCATGGTAATCAATACCATAGGCATACTTCGAAATTTTAAAACTCTCTTGGTTTTGAAATTCACTAGGATAATAGTTAAGCAATAATGAGACAACACTTTTTGAATCTTCAACAAGAAGAGTAGGATCTAATCTTTTATCAAAATTATTTTCCATGTAAGCCATCTTTCCATGATGGTTTAAATTTAGCCATTTTTCAAGACGTGGAGCTTCTGTCTCTAGAAACTCAGCTTTAGAAATACCGCAGGACATGAAACCAAGTCTAGAAGCCTCATCCTTAATAAAATTTGTATAATTCGATCTAGTTTGAATAATTGTATTTTTAAAGAATTCTAAAATAAACCACCCTGAATATTTGTTTTAATTTTACCTAAATGCCTATACGCTTTATCAGTAACCTCTCTACCTCTTGGAGTCCTCATAATGAAACCTTCTTGAATTAAAAAAGGTTCATAAACCTCCTCAATAGTTTCACTACTCTCTGAAACTGCAGTTGCCAGAGTACTCAAACCAACAGGACCTCCTTTAAATTTATCAATAATGGTATTCAAAATTTTATTATCCATTTCATCTAAACCAAAAGCATCAACATTCAATGCTTTTAAAGCATAACGAGCTATTTCTATATCAATAGAACCATTTCCTTTAATTTGAGCAAAATCACGTACACGTCTCAGCAATGCATTAGCTATACGGGGTGTACCTCTACTCCTACCTGCAATTTCAATAGCCGCTTCCATAGAAATTTGCATTTTAAAAATTGCAGCACTTCTTTCAACTATAGTAGTAAGCAATTCTGTAGTGTAATATTGCAAACGAGAGGATATTCCAAATCTAGCCCTCATAGGTGCCGTAAGCAGCCCAGAACGGGTAGTTGCACCAATAAGGGTAAAAGGATTCAAATTGATCTGTACCGTGCGCGCATTGGGCCCAGATTCAATCATAATGTCAATTTTAAAATCTTCCATTGCAGAGTATAAATACTCTTCAACAATTGGAGAAAGCCTGTGAATTTCGTCGATAAAAAGTACATCACGCTCCTCTAGATTTGTAAGCAAACCAGCAAGGTCTCCTGGCTTATCAAGTACAGGTCCAGAAGTTATTTTTATACCAACTTGAAGTTCATTAGCAAGTATATTGGCAAGAGTAGTTTTACCAAGTCCCGGAGGACCGTGAAAAAGAGTGTGATCAAGAGCTTCATTTCTTTGGTTGGCTGCTTGTACAAAAACCTTTAGATTTTCTAAAACTTGATCTTGTCCAGCAAAATCATCAAAGGATAAAGGGCGAAGCTTCCTTTCGATATCGAAATCTTCAATATTATAATTATTTGCAGTAGGATCTAGATTCTCATTCATAATACAAAGATAATAAAGAGGACCATTGAGAATACACTTCACCAAATAAAATGAACAAAAAAAAGCCCCTACAGAGTAGAGGCTTAAATTTTAGTGATGAAGAACCTGTTCTCCAGGTTTCATTGGTACATTCTGTGGTACGAAATCCTCTTCATGATTAGGATTACTGTAGTCATACGGCCAACGGTGTACTTCAGGAATCTCACCTGGCCAGTTACCGTGGATATGTTCAACTGGAGCAGTCCATTCTAATGTATTAGATTTCCATGGATTCATTACAGATTTTTTACCGTAAAAAATACTACTGAAAAAATTGTATAGGAAAATCAATTGAAAAGCACCACCTATAAGAGCAAACGTTGTTATTAAAACATTCACATTTTGTAAGTCATCAAATAAAGGGAAGTTAGTATTAGTATAATAACGTCTTGGTAAACCAGCTAAACCGATAAAATGCATAGGAAAAAATACACCATAAGCACAAATAGCAGTAACCCAGAAGTGAATATAACCTAAGTTCTTATTCAACATTCTTCCAAACATTCTTGGAAACCAATGGTAAATACCTGCAAACATTCCATAAAGAGCACTAATACCCATTACTAAGTGAAAGTGAGCTACTACAAAGTAAGTATCGTGCACGTTAATATCTAGCGTACTATCTCCTAAAATAATACCAGTTAAACCACCAGTAATAAAAGTTGACACCAACCCTATTGAAAATAACATAGCAGGATTAAGCTGTAAGTTACCTTTCCACAAGGTAGTAATATAATTAAATGCCTTAACAGCAGATGGAATTGCAATCAAAAGAGTTGTAAAAGTAAACACAGAACCTAGGAAAGGATTCATTCCTGAGATAAACATGTGGTGACCCCAAACTATTGTTGATAAAAAAGCAATTGCAAGAATTGACATAATCATCGCTCTGTAACCAAAAATTGGTTTACGCGAATTTGTTGCAATAACTTCAGATGTAATACCTAAAGCAGGTAATAATACAATATAAACTTCAGGATGTCCTAAGAACCAAAACAAGTGTTCAAATAAAACAGGAGAACCTCCTTGATAATGCAATACTTCACCAGCAATGTATATATCAGATAAGAAGAAAGAAGTACCGAAACTTCTATCAAAAATCAACAACAAAGCAGCTGACAAAAGTACTGGAAAGGAAACAATACCAATAATAGCAGTAACAAAGAATGCCCAGATAGTCAAAGGCAACCTTGTCATAGTCATTCCTTTAGTTCTTAAGTTAATAACCGTAACAACATAATTTAAAGACCCCATCAAAGAAGAAGCAATAAACAATGCCATAGAAACTAACCAAAGTGTCATACCCATGCCAGAACCAGGAATAGCTTGTGGTAAAGCACTCAATGGAGGATAAATTGTCCATCCAGATGATGCTGGACCAGCTTCAACAAACAAAGAAGAAATCATTACAATACTAGAAACAAAAAACAACCAGTATGAAACCATGTTCATGAAACCAGATGCCATATCTCTAGCACCAATTTGAAGTGGTATAAGAAGGTTACTAAAAGTCCCACTTAACGCGGCGGTTAGTACAAAGAAAACCATTATGGTTCCGTGTATGGTAACAAGAGCTAGGTAAATATCATTTGCCATAACTCCATTAGGAGCAAATTTATCACCTAATAAAATATTAAATATTTTAAAAGATTCTTCTGGCCATGCTAGTTGCATTCTAAATAACATCGACATACCAACACCAATGATACCCATGATAATACCTGTTATCAAGTACTGCTTAGCAATCATTTTGTGATCTATACTAAAAATATATTTAGTAATAAAAGTGTCTTTGTGGTGGTGTTCGTGTTCGTGATCTATAGCGTGATCGTGACCTTCTGCTGACATATATTTATACTTTAAATTTTCTTAATAATTATTTAGCTGCCATTACAGCAACATCATCTTTTTTTGCACTACTACTGTCAACTGATTTTGTATCACCAGTTGCAGCTGGAGCAGCTAATGAAGCTTTAACTTCATTTACTACTGTTGCTTTATCTTTTAACCAAGCTTGATAATCTTCTGGAGTATCAACAATAATTTTCATTTGCATATTGTAATGTGATGCACCACAAATTTTATTACACAATAAAAGATAATCAAAAGTGTAGGGATCAAGAGCTGGTTCACCTTTAGCAACTAATGCCTCACTTTTCTTTGCTCTTAAAGCATTAATATTAGCAACTTTTTCAACCATAAAAGGCAATTCTCTATACTCAGAAGTCGTATAAATAGGCTCAAAAGCAAATTGTGTAACCATACCAGGCACGCAGTTCATTTGAGCTCTAAAATGTGGCATGTAAGCAGAGTGCAGCACATCTTGAGATCTCATTTTAAAAAGAATTTTTTTCCCCTTAGGAATATGTAATTCAGTAACTACAATATCATCTTGTGAATAAGGATCTGCTAAGTCTATACCTACAGCATTTACGCCTTCAATATATCGAACATTAGCTTTCCCAAGAACGTTATCTTCACCTGAATATCTTGCTTTCCAGTTAAATTGCTGTGCATAAAGCTCAATAACAACTGTATCTTCGTCTTCATCAACAAACATTATATTTGTCCACGCATACAATCCATACAAAATTAAACCAGCAAGTACTACGGCTGGAATTATACTCCATACAGCCTCTAACTTATTATTATCAGCAAAAAACAAAGCTTTTTGACCTTCTTTACCCCTGTATTTAAAAGCAAAATAATGAACTAAAACCTGTGTAATAGCTTGAACAATAAAAATAAGTATCCAAGTAATGTTCATTAAATTATCAACTTGACCACCATGTGCTGAAGCAGGAGTATGCAGTACTAAAGGACCCCATTTTATTAAACCGTAAATGGTGAAAATATAGATAAAAGCTAAGAAACCAAACATTAAATAACCTTGAATATTGTTATCGTTATCAGTTGCGATTTCTGTATTATCTGAAGTAGATCCAACTTGCGTTAGGTCGAAGATTTTAGTCAATTGCCATAAAGCAATAGCTAATAAAACTAAAACTATAATTACTAACAAACTTGTCATCTGTTTTTTTCTTTAAAAATTAATAATGAAAATGTTTACTTTCCTCAATAAACGGATTTCTTTTTGCTAGCAGAGGGGATTTAGATAAAGCAGTGAACACTACATAAATAAACAAACCTAGGAAGAAAAGGATTGAAGCTATTTCAGATACACCTATAAACCAACTGTCACCAACTGTACCTGGCATAATCATATTGAAAAAATCTAAATAATGACCCATTAATATAATAACACCAGCCATAACAATTACCCAAGAAATTCTCTTGAAATCTGTATTGATAAGTATTAACAATGGGAACAAGAAATTCATAACTACCGCTCCAAAGAATGGCAAATTGTATAATTGAATTCTAGTTATAAAATAAGTTACCTCCTCAGGAATGTTAGCATACCAGATTAACATAAACTGTGAGAACCACAAGTATGTCCAAAAAACACTTAGGCCGAACATAAATTTAGCTAAATCGTGTATATGGCTATTATTAACGAATTCTAGATAACCTCTTGACTTTAAATATAAAGTCACTAATGCTATTGTAGTAACACCACTAACAAAGAAACTTGCAAAAACATACCAACCAAACAAAGTACTAAACCAGTGTGGATCTATTGACATAATCCAGTCCCAAGACATTATAGATTCAGAAACAATGAAAAACACAAGAAACATTGCAGAAAGTTTAAAGTTTTTCTTATACAACAAATCATCAGATGCCTCATCTTGTGCAAGACAATTTTTTCTAGAATAGAATTGATATAGACACCAACCTGTCAAAAATATAGCAGCTCTAACAATCCAAAAAGGAAAATTTAAAAAACTTGTTTTATTAGCAATTAATTTATCAGTAGCAACTACTTCAGGATCCAGCCAAATAAAAATATGATTAAAATGTAAACCACATAAGATTAACAAAACAAAGAAAAAAGCAGCTCCCACAGGTAGGTAAGATGTAATACCTTGCATAACTCTGAAAAGCACAGGAGACCAACCCGCTTGAGCAACTTGTTGGATTGCATAAAAAACTAAAACACCTAATGAAACAAGCATAAAAAATATACAGGCAACATACAAGGCAGACCATGGTTTATTTTGCAATTGATGCAAAACATGATTTAAATGCTCAGTGTGTTCATCATCAGATGAAACTTCATGTTTTTGTGAAGAAGACTTAGCTTCAGTATGGTTTTCCTCTGTTGAACCATGAACTTCATGAGAATCTGATTCATTGGAACTTCCATGTTCTTTTTGAACAGCGTGTGTACCATGACTATCAGCAGCAAGAAGTTCTTCAACTTCTTTAATATCTTTTGGTGCAGTGTAAAAACCATAACCTATACCTAATAAACCAATGGCCATTAAGACAAAAGAAACAGTTTTTAATTTACTTGAAAATGTATACATATCTATTACGATCAGTTTGTTCAACAATTATAATTCACTTTTTAATTTCAGAACATAGTCAGTAACTAACCAACGCTCTTGGGGACTCAACTGATTTGCATGTGAACCCATTGAATTCAAACCATAAGTTATAACATGAAATATACTACCCTCAGTAATAACTCTGTCTTTATAACTAGGTACACCTAGGAATTTTTCACGCTCAACTAATTTACCCTTACCGTTACCAGATGCACCATGGCAACTAATACAATAAATTTCAAATAGTGCTTTACCTTTCTCAAGATCTCTACCTAAAGAATCAAGAGGAGATTTCAAATTGGCTTTAGCCAATTCATAACCAGCTGTAGTATTTTCATACTCATAAGGTACAAAACCTCTATTCAATGAACCTTTTGCAGGTAATTGTGCTTCTTGACCATTTTTAAACGCATCAGACTCTGAATAGGTCTCATAACCTAAAGACTCATACATATTTGGAAAATACTGATAGTTCGGTGCCTTATTATCATGGCAAGATGAAACTAAAATTACGATACCAAATAATAGTGCTATTTTATATATGCTTTTCATAACTATAATTAATGCTTATCTATTACTTTAACTTCAACCGCACCTGTATTTTGAAAGAAAGAAACTAATTCTTCTTCGTTATCATGTACAGCAACTTCCATTAAAAAATGGTCATCTGTAGTTCTTACATCTGGATTCTCAGCTTCTTTAAAAGGCCATAATTTACTTCTCATATAAAAAGTAATAACCATCAAGTGCGCTGCAAAAAATACAGTAAGCTCAAACATAATTGGCACAAATGCAGGCATGTTTTCAATGTAACTGAAGCTAGGCTTACCTCCAATATCTTGAGGCCAATCTTGAATCATAATAAAATTCATCATAGCAGTTGCTACCGAAATTCCAACACATCCATACAAGAAAGCACAAATAGCTAATCTTGTAGGGGCTATCCCCATAGCTTTATCCAAACCGTGAACAGGAAATGGACAAAAAACTTCTTCAATATGATGATGAGCTGCTCTAGTCTTCTTTACTGCGTCCATCAAAATATCATCGTCATTATAAATGGCGTATATTACTTTATTACTCATGATGTGAATCTTTATTTGCTTCTCTTGCGCGTTTGTAATTATCTCCAGTTGCTTTTAAAATTGTTTTAACTTCAGCTTGTGCAATAACCGGGAAAGTTCTTGAATAAAGAAGGAACAACACAAAGAAAAAACCAATTGTACCAATGAATATACCAATATCAACAAAGGTAGGTGAAAACATAGTCCATGAAGATGGTAAATAATCTCTATGTAAAGAGGTAACAATAATTACAAATCTTTCAAACCACATTCCAATATTTACAACAATTGATATTATGAATGAAAACATAATACTTGTACGTAATTTTTTGAACCACATAAACTGAGGTGAAAACACATTACAAGTCATCATTGCCCAATAGGCCCACCAGTAAGGTCCAGTAGCTCTGTTTAAGAAAGCATATTGTTCGTACTCTACTCCAGAATACCATGCTACAAAAAGCTCAGTTATATAAGCAACACCCACGATAGAACCCGTAATCATGATTACTATATTCATTAACTCGATGTGCTGTACTGTAATGTATGCTTCTAAATTTGAAACTTTTCTCATAATGATCAACAACGTGTTAACCATAGCGAAACCTGAAAATACAGCCCCAGCAACGAAATATGGAGGAAATATAGTGGTATGCCAACCTGGAATAACCGAGGTAGCAAAGTCCATCGATACAATAGTGTGTACTGACAATACAAGAGGAGTAGCTAAACCAGCAAGAACAAGAGAAACTTCCTCAAAACGTTGCCAATCTTTTGCTCTACCACTCCAACCGAAACTCAAAATTGAATAAACTCTTTTATTAAAAGGAGTTACAGCACGATCTCTAAGCATTGCAAAATCTGGTAATAAACCTGTCCACCAGAAAACTAATGATACAGATAAATAAGTAGAGATTGCAAATACATCCCAAAGTAATGGTGAATTAAAATTTACCCATAATGATCCAAATTGATTTGGTATTGGTAAAACCCAGTAAGCCAACCAAGGACGACCCATGTGAATGATTGGAAATAAACCTGCTTGAATAACCGAAAAAATAGTCATTGCTTCAGCAGAACGGTTAATTGCCATTCTCCATCTTTGACGGAAAAGTAAAAGTACAGCTGAAATAAGTGTACCAGCGTGACCAATACCAACCCACCAAACGAAGTTAGTAATATCCCAAGCCCAACCTACTGTCTTGTTTAAACCCCATGTACCAATACCTGTAGATACAGTGTATACGATACACCCAAGTCCCCAAAGGAAGGCTATTAATGCAATTGAAAATACAATCCACCAATGTTTATTTGCCTTACCTTCAACAGGTGCGGCTACGTCTACAGTTACATCATGATAAGTTTTATCACCTATAACTAAGGGTTTTCTAATGGTTGCTTCGTAGTGAGACGACATAATCCTTTATATTGATTCTTAATTAATTTTTTTTGTACTAAGTATTTCTAACTTTAACATGATAAATCACATTAGGTTTAGTTCCAACATGTTCTAATAAATGATACATTCTATCATCAGCTGCAAGCTTTGCAACTACAGCATCTTTATCATTTACATCTCCGAAAATCATAGCTCCTGTAGAACATGCATTTGAACATGCAGTTTGGAATTCGCCATCAACAATTGGTCTTCCTTCTCTTTTGGCTTTAAGGATAGTTGCTTGTGTCATTTGAATACACATAGAACATTTCTCCATAACACCTCTTGAACGAACATTAACATCTGGGTTTAAAACCATACGTCCTAAATCATCATTCATATGATAATCAAATTCACTGTTTTTGTTATACAAGAACCAGTTAAAACGACGTACTTTATAAGGACAGTTGTTAGCGCAATAACGCGTTCCAACACATCTGTTATAAGCCATGTGGTTTTGACCTTGACGAGAGTGTGAAGTTGCAGCAACTGGACAAACAGTTTCACAAGGCGCATGGTTACAGTGCTGACACATAACAGGCTGGAAAGAAACTTGAGGATTATCTCCTGCTTTTTCCATTTCGTTAAATGTAGACAAAGAACTTGTTAAACCAGCAATATTTTCTTTTCTTTCATTATCTCCCTCAAAAGTACTTTCTGATGAATAGTATCTATCAATACGCAACCAGTGCATATCACGACTTCTTCTAACTTCAGATTTACCTACAACAGGAACGTTATTTTCAGCATGACAAGCGATAACACAAGCTCCACAACCAGTACAAGCATTTAAATCAATTGAAAGATTAAAATGATGACCTGTAGAACGATCAAATGAATCCCATAAATCTACTTTAGTTGCCTCAACTTCTTTGTGATCCAAAGAAACCATCGGTTGTTCATTCCAAATATGAGCATCTTTGGTATTGAATATTTCAAGAGAAGTTTCTTTAATAATATCACCTCTACCCATTAATGTCTTTTGACCTTGAACACAAGCAAACTCATGTTCTCCATCAGCTTTAGCTAATGTAATAGATTGAACATTATTGAAACCTTTATATAAAGAGTAAGCGTTTAAACCTACCATCATTTCTTCTTTCAAAGCAGCTTTGCGACCATAACCTAAAGCTAAACCTACAGTTCCAACAGCTTGACCAGGTTGTACAATTACAGGTACATTTTCAAGTTTTAAACCATCTGCAGTCGTAATTGTAGCATAACTTCCGTTTAAGCCTCCGTTAGCAACAATCTCATTAGACAATTCATATTTAATTGCGTCAGCATTAGATACAGTTACATAATTATCCCAAGACACTCTTGTAATAGGATCTGGAAACTCTTGTAACCAAGGGTTATTTGCTTGTTGACCATCACCTAAACCTGTTTTAGTATATAAAACTAACTCAAGTCCTTGAGATGACTTAGTAGCAGCTAAAGCATTTGCAGCAGCAGAATAATCAGCACTTCCTGTACCTACAGTTGGTACAGTAGAAACAAAAACACCATCATGTAATACTTTATTCCAAGATGATCCTGAAATAATTGAAGAACTAGTATTTTTAATATAATCATAAAAAGAACCTGCAGTTCCGTTTAATGACATCAAAACATCTTGAAATTGTTTTGTATTGAAAAGCGGACGAATAGTTGGCTGAGTCAAAGAATAAGTTCCTTTTACCAAACTTAAGTCATTCCAAGATTCTAAATAATGAGGAACAGCAGCAGCTACTGTAGACAACAAAGCAGTTTCATCTTCTTTCAAAGAGAATGCAACAGATGTTTTAACCTTCTTTAAACCTTCTTGAAAACTTACGCTATCTGACAAAGTATATACAGGATTCACACCACTCATGATAAGAGTATGAACTTTCCCAGCTTTCATATCAGCTACTAATTGAGATACATTAGATGCTGAACCTTTTCTAATTTGTCTTAAACCTGCAGTAACAAATGACTCACTAGCAAGAGCTTGATTAATCGCCAAAACTAGTAATTGAGCATTTTTATCTTGAATTCCAGAAACTAAAACACCTTTACTTCCAGCTGCTCTTAACTGCTGTGCAGCTTTGGT
Organism: Flavobacterium sp. SOK18b; assembly: GCF_014156605.1. Taxonomy (NCBI): domain Bacteria; kingdom Pseudomonadati; phylum Bacteroidota; class Flavobacteriia; order Flavobacteriales; family Flavobacteriaceae; genus Flavobacterium; species Flavobacterium sp. SOK18b. The sequence continues at coordinate 8,060 of NZ_QKNZ01000042.1, read as the reverse complement.
AACTTCTGATTTAAATTTATCTTCAAGTTTAACTGAAACAGAAGAACCTGTTACAATATTATATATGTGAACTAAAGCTTGCTTTTGGGCTGAAACAGACATTGGCAAACGCTTGTCAGCAGCAGCTCCAGATAAAGTCATATTAGACTCTAATTGGAAATGACGTGACATTTTTCCAGCTTTTGGTATTCTACCTTTAGCATAACCAGTATCAAAACTTCCTCCTTGCCAGTCTCCAAGGAAATCAGCTCCTACAGAAACAATCAAAGAAGCCTTAGAAAAATCATAATCTACTAATGCTCTTTCACCATAAACCAATTCAAAAGCATCAAGAGCTTCAGACTCTGATACCGCATCATAAACTATATGTTTAGAATTAGGATTTTTTGATACAAATTCAGAAATCAATCTTTCAGTAGATGGACTAGCTAATGTATTTGTTAAAAGAACAACCTGTCCTCCTTTAGCTTTTGCATCTGCAATACTTGATTTAATCTTAGCATCAACAGCAGACCAAGTTGAATCTTTCCCCTCAATCTTTGGCTCTTTAAGACGCATACTATCATACAACGATAAGATAGATGCATGAATCCTTGCATTTGCTGTGAATTTAGCTCCAGCAATAGTATTATTATCAATCTTAATAGGACGTCCTTCTCTGGTTTTCACCAAAAGATTTGCAAAATCAAATCCGTCAAAAACTGAAGTAGCGTAATAATCCGCAACTCCAGGAATAATTTGCTCAGGTTGAAGAACGTATGGTATTGATTTATTAACAGGACCCTCACATGCTGCCAAAGTAGCAGCAGCAGTACTAAAACCAACGTACTTTAAGAAATCACGACGTGATGTTGAAGAAGATGATAATGCATCACTATTTCCTAAAAATTCATCAGTAGGAATTTCTTCAACAAATTCGTTATTTCTTAGCGCCTCAACAATAGAACTATTTTGGTCTAGTTCCTCAACACTTTTCCAGTATTTTTTGTTTGATGACATATATAAATATTAAAATCTTAATAATTTGATTAATAGTGGCATTTACCACACTCTAAACCACCCATTTGTGCTGCAGTCAACTTATCTACACCATATTTTTTAGAAAGCTCATCATGGATTTTAGTGTAATATTCATTACCCTCCATTTTAACCTCAGTTTTTCTATGACAATCAATACACCATCCCATTGTTAACGGAGCAAACTGTTTTTGAATTTCATATTCTTGAACTGGACCGTGACATGTTTGACATTCAATTCCAGCAACAGTTACGTGTTGTGAGTGATTAAAGTAAACAAAATCTGGAAGATTGTGAATACGAACCCATTTTACTGGCTGCGTTTTCCCAGTATATGTTTGAGTTGCTTGATCCCAACCAACAGCCGTGTATAACTTTTGAATTTGCTCATCATAAAAAGCCTTACTGTACTCTGGAGTGGCAGTTGTCTCAGCAACTTCAGCAATGTTTTTATGGCAGTTCATACATATATTAAGTGATGGAATACCTCCGTTTTTACTTACACGTGCAGCTGAGTGACAGTATTTACAGTTTATTTCATTATCACCAGCATGAATTCTGTGTGAGTAATGTATTGGCTGTATTGGCTCATACCCTTGATCAACACCTACCTGCATAAAGAAACCATACACATAATAAGCACTTGTAAGAAGTAAGAAAATAACAGTTACCAAAATCAAAAATTGATTTTTAGCAAACGCTTGCCAAATTGGAGTTGTTTTAGCTTTTGGCTCAACTACTATCCCGTTTGCTTTTGCAACTTTAGACAGCACTTTGTTTACTAAAACTAACATTACCACCAACACCACTAATACTAGTGCAAGAGCAGCTAATATAAGATTGTTTGAAATACCGCTATCAGCAACTGGACCACCAGGAACAGCAGTAGCACCATCCGTTGGCGGAACAACTTTATCCGCTTTTGGCTCAGAAGTGTAAGCTATAATGTTATCAATATCAGCATTTGATAATTGAGGAAAAGAAGACATTACTGACTTGTTGTTTTCTTCAAAAACCTTAACAGCTTGTGCATCACCTGATTTAATAAAGTCTGAACTGTTTTTTACCCACTTATAAAGCCATGCCATTTCGTACTTACTAGCAATACCTCTAAGTGCAGGCCCTGTAGCTTTAGCATCTAACTTGTGACATGCAGCACAATTTGCATTAAACAATTCTTTACCTTTAGCAGCATCTCCACCAGAAGCAGCAGCAGGAGCCGCGGCCGCATCAGGAGCAGCAACAGCGGCAGCTTCTTGAGCAAATGAAGTGAAAGAGAAAATTAACGATAAGGCTACGCCTAAAAATAATTTTCTTGTGATCGAATTATGGTTACCCACCTTTTTCATATAGTATAATGATTATCTACTAAAAATTGGCACAGTCTTTACTAATAGACTTAGAAGGACTGCTCCTTTGTTTAAAATATTGGACAAAAATACGATATAAGAACTATTCTCAAAACCCTAAAATAGTCTTAATTTCAATTTATATTTATTCTAAATAACGTATTTGATTTGGTATTAAACACTAAATATTAATTTTGCATAAAAACATACACATTATGAGAATTTTAAGCCTGAAAGCTTCACTTATCGCCCTTATTTCAACAGCATTTTTTCATTCGAAATCAACTGCACAACAGCAAAATATTTCCATAAAACAAGACTCAAAATTTGAGCAATTACTTACAGAAAAAAGAAAAACAAATCAATCAAACACTGTAAATGACCGTTTTAAAATTCAAATTTACAGTGGCGATAGTGAGAAAGCAAAATCGACATTAAATGAATTTAGACAAGAGTTTAATGACATTGAGGGAACCATCGTATTCTTTGCGCCAAATTATAAAGTTTGGATAGGGAATTTCAAATCTAGAATAGAAGCCGAAAGACATATAGTAGCTATCAAAAAAAAGTATCCAAATCTCAATTTGATTCGTCCCAACAAATAAAGATTGTATAAAACTCTTAAACACATCCACTAAAGCCGTTCTTTTTGAATGGCTTTTTTTTATACACAAAGAAGTAAAAAAATTTAATTAAAAGAGCATAGGATTGAAAAATTACAAAACGCATAAAATGATAGGTATTACTGAATATCATTAATAAATTTAAACCTCTTCAATTACAAAATAGCATTTTATAAAAAGTACTAAAATAAAAAAATCCCGACGAATCGGGATTTTAAAACTATAATAGAAAAAATTATTTCAATTTCTTTTTAACAGCAACTTCATGGTAAGATTCAATAACATCACGTTCTTCAATGTCATTATATCCTTTAATTTGAATACCACAATCGTATCCTTTGGCTACGTCTCTAACGTCATCTTTAAAACGTTTAAGAGCTAATAACTCTCCAGTGAATACAACTACACCATCACGAATAACACGCATCTTGGCATTCTTAACAATTTTACCATCCATAACCATACTTCCGGCAATAGAACCAACTTTAGAAATTTTGAAAATCTCTCTAATCTCAGCTGTACCAAGGATTTCTTCTTTCATTTCAGGAGCTAACATTCCTTCCATTGCATCTTTCAAGTCATCGATAGCTGCATAGATAATAGAGTAATAACGGATATCTATTTCTTCTTTGTCTGCTAATTGTCTTGCATTTCCAGCTGGACGAACATTAAATCCGATAATAATTGCATCTGAAGCAGAAGCCAACATTACATCAGTTTCTGTAATTGCTCCAACACCTTTATGAATAATATTAATTTGTATTTCTTCAGTAGATAATTTAGAGAACGAATCAGACAATGCTTCAACAGATCCATCAACATCTCCCTTAAGGATAATGTTCAATTCTTTAAATTGACCCAATGCTATTCTTCGTCCGATTTCGTCTAATGTAATATGACGTTGAGTACGTACAGATTGCTCACGCATCAATTGAGAACGTTTTGAAGCAATTTGTTTCGCTTCTTTTTCGTCTTCAAAAATATTGAACTTATCACCCGCTGTTGCTGCTCCATCAAGACCAAGAACTGAAACCGGAGTCGAAGGACCCGCAACAGTTACAATATTCCCTCTTTCGTCATGCATGGCTTTAATTTTACCATGATGCTTACCAGCCAACATATAATCTCCAATTTTCAAAGTTCCGTTTTGAACTAAAATCGTAGAAACATATCCTTTTCCTTTGTCCAAGAATGCCTCAACAACAGTTCCTTGTGCCGCTTTGTTTGGATTTGATTTTAAATCTAAAAGTTCTGCTTCAAGCAATACTTTTTCTAATAATTCTTTAACACCTGTTCCTACTTTCGCAGAAATGTCATGTGATTGAATTTTTCCACCCCAATCTTCAACAAGTAAATTCATACCTGCTAATCTTTCTTTTACTTTTTCAGGATTAGCATTTGGCTTATCAATTTTATTGATAGCAAATATGATAGGAACACCAGCTGCTTGAGCATGGCTAATTGCCTCTTTAGTTTGCGGCATGATATCATCATCAGCAGCAATCACAATAATAGCAATATCGGTAACTTGAGCACCACGCGCACGCATCGCAGTAAACGCTTCGTGACCCGGTGTATCTAAGAATGCAATTTTTTGTCCGTTATCCAAAGTTACTCCGTAGGCACCAATATGTTGTGTAATTCCTCCAGACTCACCTGCAATTACGTTTTCTTTACGAATGTAATCCAGTAACGATGTCTTACCGTGATCGACGTGACCCATTACCGTTACAATTGGCGCTCTAAAAACTAAATCTTCTTCTCTGTCTTCAACAACCTGAATTGCTTCTTCGATATCAACAGTGATAAATTCAACTTCATAACCAAACTCATCAGCAACAATAGTCAACGTTTCTGCATCAAGACGTTGGTTCATGGTAACCATGATTCCAAGTGACATACACGTACCAATAACTTTGGTAATTGGCACATCCATCATGATTGCAATTTCACCTACAGTTACAAATTCAGTAACCTTAATAGTTTTACTTCCTTCGTCTAAAGCTCTTTGCTCATCATCAGATTTCTGACGGTGTGTATCCCTTTTATCTCTTCTGTATTTAGCAGCTTTAGATTTACCACCTTTACCTTGTAGTTTTTCTAAAGTCTCTCTAATTTGATTTTTAACTTCTTCTTCTGTTGGCTCAACTTTTGCAACAATTGCAGGTCTGTTTCCTTTTACGAAACCAGGTCTTGCACTTCTATTTGCATTAAATCCACCACCACCTGTGTTAGGCGTAATTTTATTTGGATTTGGAGCACCTGGAACAGCAGGAGGCCTTGGCGCACCTGGTTTAGGAGCTATCCTTTTACGTTTATTCTTATTGGCATTAGCTGCCGCAGAACCTGGAGCACCTGGCTTATTAGGTGTAATCTTTGGTTCTTCTTTTTTCTTTTTAGGCTTATTAAATTGCGATAAATCAATAATCTGCCCTGTTAGAGTAGTACCAGATAATTTTTGGTATTGAGTGGTAATAGTTTCGTCAGCAGCAACCTCTTCAGATTTTACCGGTTCAACTTTTTCAACAACCTTAGGAGCTTCAGGTATTTCAGCTACAGGTTCCTTTGCTACTTCTTTAGGAGTAATTACAGGTTTTGATTCTTTCGCATCTGAAGTAATTTTAGTATCCAAAGGTTTCGGAACAATTTTATTTTCTGCTGGCGTAATCTTTACAGCAGGAACCTCTACACTTTTAGGTGCAGACTCTACTTTTGGCACTTCTTTTACAGGAGGGACAATTGCAGCTTTTTTTGGATTTAAATCAATCTTACCTACTTGAACAGGTCCAGATATCACCGCTCTTGCTTTGATAACTTCCTGTTGTTTTGCTCGTTCTTCATCAAGTTTACGTTTATCCTCGATTTCTTTTTCTCGCTCTAAACGTAATGCTTCCTTCTCTTTTCTTTTCTCTTCTCCCACTTCTTTAGAAGCTTCTTTATTCCCTTTGTCACCAGCAAATTGACCGCACAAAACATTGTATATATCGTCAGAAATTTTTGCGTTTGGATTTGCATCGATTGCAATTCCCTTATCTTTTAGATAATCCACAGCTCTTTCCAAAGAAATATTCAATTCCCTTAAAACTTTGTTTATTCTAATAATTCTCTCTTCAGACATAAAACCTTTTTATATTTACCTTTTTTGTTATTCCTCATTTTACTCCTATTCGATACCTACCGAACTAGATTTGTTGTAAAATGGCATGTTTATAGTTGAAGACCTGTTGACTAACTGTCAAATTCCTCTTTTAATATTCTCATTACATCTAAGATCGTTTCCTCTTCTAGATCTGTTCTTCTAACTAAGTCATCTACATCTTGGCTCAAGATACTTTTTGCAGTATCCAAACCAATTTTAGCAAATTCCTCAATAACCCAATCCTCAATTTCATCTGAGAATTCAGTTAACTCAACGTCATCCTCATCAGCAGTAGCACCAGCTACATCACCCTCACGAATCACGTCTAATTCATATCCTGTCAATAATCCAGCTAATTTAATATTGTGTCCTCCACGACCAATAGCCTTAGAAACTTCCTCTAATTTCAAGAAAACTTCAGCTCTTTTAGTTTCCTCATTAATTTTAATTGAAGAAACTTTTGCTGGACTTAAAGCACGTGTTATTAATAACTGAATATTACTAGTATAATTGATAACATCAATATTCTCATTTCCTAATTCACGAACAATACCATGAATTCTAGAACCTTTCATTCCCACACAAGCACCTACAGGATCAATTCTATCGTCATAAGAATCTACGGCTACTTTTGCTTTTTCACCAGGTATTCTTACCACTTTTTTAACCATTATTAAACCGTCAAAAACTTCAGGAATTTCTTGTTCAAATAATTTCTCTAAAAACTTCTCAGAAGTTCTAGACATAATTATTTGCGGTTTATTCCCTTTCAATTCAACACTTTCTATAATACCTCTAACGTTATCACCTTTACGGAAAAAGTCAGATGGAATTTGTTTTTCTTTTGGAAGTACAATTTCATTACCTTCATCATCTACTAAAATAACAACTCTAGGGCGTACATGATGTACTTCGGCAGTATAAATATCACCAATTAAATCCTTGAATTGCTTGTAAAGATTCGTATTGTCGTGCTCATGTATTTTTGAAATCAAGTTTTGGCGTAAAGCAAGAATAGCTCTACGACCTAAATCAATAAGTTTTACCTCTTCAGATACTTCTTCACCAATTTCAAAATCTGGTTCAATCTTTCTAGCTTCTGTTAAAGTTATTTCAAGGTGATCAAAATCTAAATCTTCATCCGCAACGATTACTCTTCTTTGCCATATCTCCATATCTCCTTTGTCAGGATTTATGATGATGTCAAAATTATCATCTGAACCGTACTTTTTCTTCAATGCATTTCTAAATACATCTTCTAAAATTGCCATAAGCGTTACACGATCAATGAGTTTATCATCTTTAAACTCTGAAAATGAATCGATTAATGCTAAATTTTCCATGCGAATTCTTTAATTAAAATGTTACTGTAACAATTGCTTCTTTAATATCTCCATAAGGAAGTTGTAATTCCTTTTGAATTGTCTCTTTCCCCTTACCTATTTTTTTAGGTTCTCTTGCTTGCCATGACAAAATTACAAAATCATCATTAGCATCTACTAATTCTGCTTCAATAATTTCTGCATTTGTCTTCACAATCAAGGTTCTACCTATATTTTTCTTGTATTGCCTTACTTGTTTCAAGGCAGATCCAACTCCTACTGAGGCCACCTCCAGAGAATAATCCTGCTCTTCTCTATCCAGCTTGCTGTCAATAAATTTACTCACATCAATACAGTCTTGCAAGGCCACACCTTGATCTCCATCTAGCGCAACGATAACTTTAAAAGCATCTGTAACCACTAGGTCAATTAGGAATATCGAAGGCTTCTCTGCTAAGCAATCGCCCAAAACTGAATGTAACTTTTCTTTAAATGTCATATTTTTATAAAAAGAGGGGACTATTCGTCCCCTCATTATCTAGTTTTTAATAAATAACGGTGCAAAGATAGTGTTTTTTTACAAATTAAAATAATTGACCGCTTTAAAAAA
>NZ_QKNZ01000041.1:0-16131 GCF_014156605.1 Flavobacterium sp. SOK18b | reverse complement strand
ATATGATTCTTAAAAGTAATAAAAGTTGCTTAATTACTACGTTTTTTTTTAAAAAATCTTTGGTTGCTTATTAGCTTATCAACTTGTGCTTCCCTTTTAAAATAAAATATGAAAGTACAAATACATGTTATAAAGTATATTACAAAAGGAATGCCAAAAAATACAAAACCTTAAAAATAAATTAAAAAAAAGTTAAAAAAACCTGTCAGCTCCCATAAATGTTAAATAAAAAAAAATTCATAAAATTTTAAAAAACATTAACATCCCTTTTAAACAATTCATTTGAAGGAGTTCTTGTTTAAAAAAATAAAAAATGTTTAACGACTTAATAAAAAGTAATTTCAATACTATGAAACTTAATATGAAATTCAGGATTTGGTTAACCAAAAAAAACATACCGTAATCTAGGTTTTCTAATATGTGAATGGAGAAAGACCACTCTTTTTTAAAATTAAAAATTGAAAAATTTATGTCTCAATCATTTTCTATTATCTTTGCTTCATGCAATTTTCAGATATATTAGGGCAAGAGCACATTAAGAGTCACTTGACAAAAAATGCTAGTTTGGGAAGGATTCCACACGCGCAACTGTTTGTTGGGCCTGAGGGATCTGGGACATTACCCATGGCTATAGCCTATGCACAATACATTATTTGTAATAACACACAAGGTGAAAACGAGGGAACTAATGCAGCTTGTAACATCAAATTTGAGAAATTTGCACATCCTGATTTGCATTTTATATACCCCACAGTTAGCACCGATGCCATAAAAGGAAAACCCAAAAGCTTAGATTTTATTACGGAATGGAGGGAATTCATAGAGAAAAAACCGTACGGTAGCTTGTTTGACTGGTACCAAGTATTAGACGTAAAAAACAAACAAGGGGAAATAAGAGTTGAAGATGCACAAGAGATTTTAAAATCACTAGCTCTTAAATCATTTGAAGGAGGTTACAAAATCATGATTGTATGGATGGCCGATAAGCTGAACATACCCGCCTCTAATAAATTGTTGAAATTATTAGAAGAACCAAGTGATAAGACTGTGTTTATTTTAATTTCTGAAAACGAAGAAGATATTATACAAACCATTAGATCCCGCTGTCAAGTATTGCATTTTAATGGTTTAAGTGAGTCTACAATAGCCCAAGCCTTAGAGAAAGAATGGGAAGTTGATGCCGCAACAGCGCAAAAAATAGCACATCAAGCCCAAGGAAATTATAATAAAGCACAGCAATTGTTGCAACCCAATAGAGAAACCGATTTTTTTGAAAAATGGTTTGTTGATTGGGTACGTGCCGCATTTAGGGCAAAAGGAAATGCAGCTGCCATTCAAGATTTGATACAATGGAGTGAACAAATAGCCGTTTTAGGTAGAGAAACACAAAAAGAATTTTTACAGTTTTGTATTCAAATGTTTCGACAAGCTTTGTTGCTTAACTATCAAACACCATCTCTTGTTTACATAGAACCTAAAGTAGAGAAGTTCAAACTAGAGAATTTTGCTCCTTTTGTAAACGGAAATAACATTCTTGACATCTATAAAGAACTATCAGATGCCATGTATCACATTGAAAGAAATGGAAATGCCAAAATTATCCTAACCGACTTGTCTATAAAACTAACACGATTAATCCATAAAAAATAAAACCTATGAACAACACTACTTCAATTTTAATTTTAATTTTTTTGGCTATTACCTTTTTACAATCCAGTTATGACAAACTGTTTTATTGGAAAGACAATGTAGCATGGTTAAAAGGACATTTTGCCAATACTCCGCTTAAAAATCAAGTGCCACTAGCTTTGCTCAACATTCTCGTTCTAGAACTAATTACGGGAATATTAAGTGTTGTAGGTTGCATTGAATTGTTCATCAATAACGGAAGAGTGTTTGGGTATTACGGAGCTGTATTTGCATGTATTACCTTATTGATGCTGCTTTTTGGTCAGCGTTTGGCCAAGGATTATGATGGAGCAAGAACCATTGTAATTTACTTTATACCCGCTATTTTAGCCGTATATTTGTTGAACTAAATTATTATTTTTAGAAAAAAGAACTTTTTATATTTATGACACCAAAAAATCCATCTGAGTCTTTAACAACACTCACCGATCTTGTTTTACCGAGTGAAACAAATCCTTTGAACAACCTTTTTGGAGGTGAATTGCTGGCAAGAATGGATCGTGCTGCAAGTATAGCTGCAAGAAGACATTCCCGCCGAATTGTAGTTACCGCATCTGTAAATCATGTTGCGTTCAATAGAGCCATTCCGCTAGGGAGCGTAGTTACTGTTGAAGCTAAAGTTTCGAGAGCTTTTAAAAGTTCAATGGAAATATATATTGATATTTGGGTAGAGGATAGAGAATCTGGAAATAAAACCAAAGCAAACGAAGCCATCTATACCTTTGTAGCTGTAGATGACACTGGTAGACCTGTAGAAGTACCTCAAATTGTTCCCGAAACAGAACTGGAAAAACAACGTTTTGAAGCAGCACTTAGACGTAAACAATTGAGCTTAGTTTTGGCTGGAAAAATGAACCCGCATGACGCCACAGAATTGAAGGCTTTGTTTACCAATTAACAATAAACTAGAAATAGATTTCAAATTTTTATCGAAAGAAAAAATTGTAATTGAAAAAGAAGTATTTTTACAAAAACAATATATCAATTGCAATAATCAAATAGTGGTTATCATTGTACACCACTTGAATCCATAGCGTTACAAACAAAAAATAGATGAAAGAAAAGGTAAAAGAGAAGATGAGTACAGAAAAAGAATCTAAATTAAAAGCGTTACAACTTACGCTTGACAAACTAGACAAGACCTACGGAAAAGGTACTGTGATGAAAATGGGAGATAAAGCCATCGAAGAAGTAGAAACAATTTCTTCGGGATCTTTAGGAATAGATTTGGCTCTTGGCGTAAATGGATATCCAAAAGGAAGAATTATCGAAATCTACGGACCAGAATCATCCGGTAAAACAACTTTAACGTTGCATGCTATTGCCGAAGCTCAAAAAGCAGGTGGAATTGCAGCTTTTATAGATGCAGAGCACGCATTTGATAGAAATTATGCAGAAAAATTAGGGGTAGATATTGAAAACCTAATTATATCTCAACCTGATAACGGAGAACAAGCCTTAGAAATTGCTGAAAACTTAATTCGCTCAGGCGCTATTGATATTGTAGTAATTGACTCCGTAGCTGCCTTGACTCCAAAAAGTGAAATTGAAGGAGAAATGGGTGATTCTAAAATGGGATTGCACGCAAGATTGATGTCACAAGCTTTAAGAAAATTGACTGGAACCATTAGCAAAACAAACTGTACGGTATTTTTCATCAACCAGTTGAGAGAGAAAATCGGTGTTATGTTTGGTAATCCAGAAACTACAACGGGTGGTAATGCCTTGAAATTTTATGCATCTGTACGATTAGACATTCGTCGTTCTACACAAATAAAAGATGGTGATAATGTTCTAGGAAACAGAACCAAAGTAAAAGTGGTTAAAAACAAAGTGGCACCGCCATTTAAAGTAGCCGAATTTGATATCATGTACGGTGAAGGAATTTCAAAAACGGGAGAAATACTGGACCTAGCTGTTGAATTTGAAATCATTAAGAAAGCAGGTTCTTGGTTTAGTTATGGCGAAACCAAATTAGGTCAAGGTCGTGATGCTGTTAAAACCTTAATTAAAGACAATCCAGAATTAGCCGATGAGCTAGAGCTAAAAATTAAAGCTAGAATTAAAGAATTAGCTGGAGAATAATTTTTTAAAAACCCGATTTTATCGGGTTTTTTTTGCTTTAAACGCAACCTTTTTATCAAAGATACCTCTATTTAAAAAAACAAATGTTTGGGCCGAAAATACAATTCAACCCAACCCTTTGAAATAAGTGTCGAATTCTAAAAATGTAAAAAGATGAAAAAAATTATTGCTTTAGCACTATTATGGGCCTCATTCCTGTCTTGTAGCCCAGACAACGATTACCCAAACTATAGTTATGAGGTGTTGCCTGTAGCTAGTTATGAAGTTCCAGCTTCTTTTAAGCTAGGGGAAACCTACACCATTACACTCAAATACCAAAAACCAAGCAGTTGCTATGAATATCAAGGAATTTACTACGATAAAAACCTCAACGTAAGAACCATTGGTATACAAGCTGTAGTAGATAAAGATCAAATTTGTAACCAAGCATTGCCTCCTTTATCTGAAGTTTCTTTTCAGTTTTATGTAACCAATACGGGATCGTATATTTTTAAATTTTACAAAGGCAAAGACGCTAATGGGGTGTCGCAATTTGAAGAAAAAGAAATTAAAGTGGAAAACTAAATAGAACATCCAAACGTGGGGTTAGATCAAATCATTGCAAACTGTAAAAAAAACTGTCCAAAAGCACAAGAGGAGCTGTATGTACTGTTTGCAAAAAAACTTTTTGGAGTCTGCCTCAAATATTCTAAGAGTTATTCAGATGCACAAGACAATTTGCATGATGGTTTTATACTCATCTTGGATAAAATCAATCAATTTAGCAACAAGGGTTCTTTTGAAGGTTGGGCCAAAAGAGTTATGATTAACAATGCCTTACAGAAATTTAAAGACGTACGGTTTTTGAATATTGTGGATACCGACCTAGCTGAAGAAGAAATTACAATTGATGATGAACCTATAGCACTGGAAACGCTACTCAAAATGGTACAAGAATTACCTGATCAATACCGTTTAGTATTTAGTCTATATGTACTAGACGGCTATTCACACAAGGAAATTGCCGAAATACTCAATATCACTACGGGTACAACCAAATCAAATTTGGCTCGAGCCCGAATGATTTTGAGAGAAAAAATAAATTCCTATTCCGGTAACCCTACAAGAACAAAATACAATGCACGATAAAAAAAATATAGACCGGTATTTTCAAGAGCAATTTAAGGATTTTGAAGCCCAACCTGAGCCACAGGTGTGGGAGGCTATTGAACTGAGTTTACGCAAAAGAAAGAAAAAACGAAAGGTTTTACCATTCTGGCTTAAAATAAGTGGGATTGCAGCCTCATTATTGGTAGGGTTATTGATAACTCAAAAAACACAATATGCGGGCTCAAAACCTGTAATAAAGATCGTAAACCAATCTAAAGCTATTGAAAAAGAAACGCTCCTCAAAAAAAGGTTCACTACCAAACCTGTCCACACTGATAAGGGGCTTCAACAAGTAGTGACTAACCAACAACCAACTCAAACGAATTATGAAAAAACTATACGAGTTACTGGACCTAAAATCAATTCGAACCAAAAGAAGAATAAAAAGGATTATCTCGTTCATATCCAAAAAAATAATCCATCGGTAAGTACAAACGCTGCGGTAGCTTCGGAAGGATTAGCATTAGCACAACAACAAGATAACAGTGTCGTTACAAAAGAAATCACAGCCGTACAAAATGCGCAATCAAAGAAGCCAATAGCTAACAGTGAAATGTCTAACAACTCTCAAGCTCTATCAAATGAAGAGGTGAGCGCTACAAAAAACTCTTTAGAAGAAATTTTAAGAGATAAAAATACAACTCCAGAATCTAACCCAAAAAAGGGTAACAAATGGAAAATAACACCTACTGTTGCCGCCTTATATTTGAACACAAACAGCAGCGGATCCGCACTAGATCCTCAACTGGCTCAAAACAAAAAAACGAATGACAACTCAGCGAGTTATGGGATTGGTATACACTATGCTTTGACCCAAAAGATGAGCCTTCGCAGTGGAATAAACAGGTTGGCGTTAGGCTACAATACAAACAATGTACCTTATACTGTTGGATTACGAAGTAATAGCGTATCAAACATTAATTTCACGAATTCCTCATCTATAGAAATCACAAACAACGAAAGCCGTTCTACTTTATCTGGTTTTGAGAAAAACTTACAAAAAAACAACGTAGGAGCACTAAACCAACAGATGAATTATTTTGAAATCCCTTTTGAAATGTCCTATGCGTTAATCGATAAAAAAATAGGAATACATCTCATTGCAGGGGTCAGCACATTACTTTTAAATGATAATGAAGTCCGATTGGAATCTAATTCATTCAATGAAAGACTTGGCAGTGCAACCAACTTAAATTCGGTACACTTTAGTACTAATTTTGGCTTTGGAGTACGCTACAAACTCATAAAATCATTTCAACTCAATTTAGAGCCCATGCTCAAGTACCAAATCAATACTTTTACAAACAACAGCAGTAACTTTAAGCCGATGGTAATGGGAATATATACCGGAATTAGTTATGAGTTTTAGAAGATCCTGCTGCAAATAACAACAACTGATGGTAAATGGTGGAACGCACTTGGTCTCGAATTTCTTTTCGATCTACGCCATCAACAGCTGTAGTGGAAACGTGATGATGGATTTTAACACGCATTAGACCTGGACTACCACTCCTAAAAGTAAATGAAAATCGTTTTTTATTATCAGGTAGCGTAATAGGCACAATAGGAAGTCCGTGATCTACTGCCAATCTAAAAGCACCGTCTTTGAAAGCATCCAATACAATAGATTCATCATCAGGAACACCGCCTTCGGGAAAAATACAAATGCTTAATCCTTGTTGAATCCTTTTTTGGGCTCTATCAAAAACTTCTAACCTACTTTTTGATGAATTTCTATCTACAAGAATACACGTTCTTTTATAAAAAAAACCAAATAAGGGAATCTTAGAGAGTTCTTTTTTACCAACAAAAACAAACGGGTTCTTGGTGATAGCCAGCATCAGCATAATGTCAGTCATAGAGGTATGATTGGCCACTAGCATATAACTCTTGTGTGGTATTAAAGCCTCGTCTTCATCAATTTTATAATAAAAACCCATACCAAATAGGATACACTTGGCCCAAATACGAGCCATCTTAAAAAAGTAAGGATAACCGCGCTCTGACACGATAGACAGCACTAAAAAGGGAAACATGACCAGAATGGGTAGTGCCATAAGAACATAAAACCAAACACGCCACAATACCCAAAAAATAATTTTGATTGCATTCATAGCTCCAAAAGTAAGAAATCAAGAGGTAAAATACTCCAAAAAAGTAGGGTGTTTTTTTTTATGAAAATTAAAACGAAGGATACCTCCAAAATTATCTTGGTACAAAATGATAATTTATGAAACGCAAGATGATGATACTTTACATAAAAACGCTAACTTCATAAGGCTAGATTGTTTTTAAAATTTACAATTTTGCAGTAATAAATAAAAAACTTTGCGAACTTTGCGGGAAAAGTTAAAATCATAATGGCAAAAATACTTACCGGCGTTCAAAGTACAGGGACACCACATTTAGGAAATCTTCTTGGCGCAATTATACCCGCAATAGCACTCTCAAACAAACCCGAAAATGAATCTTTTTTGTTCATTGCTGATTTGCATTCGGTTACCCAAATAAAAGACGGAGCAACACTACGAACCAATACCTACAGCACAGCAGCAGCATGGCTGGCTTGCGGATTGAATGTAGAAAAGGTCGTTTTTTACAGACAATCAGATGTTCCACAAACAGCAGAATTGTCTTGGTACTTGAGCTGTTTTTTCCCGTTCCAACGCTTGACATTAGCACATTCTTTCAAAGACAAGTCAGACAGACTAGATGATGTCAATGCAGGACTGTTCTCCTACCCTATGCTTATGGCCGCTGATATTTTATTGTACGATGCAGAGTTTGTACCAGTAGGAAAAGACCAATTGCAACATTTAGAGATCACCCGTGATGTAGCCTCAAGATTCAATCACCAAATGGGCGAAACCTTTGTCCTTCCTGAAGCTAAAATTCAAGAAGACAGCATGTTGATTCCAGGTACTAATGGTGGAAAAATGAGTAAATCAGCCAACAACATTATCAATATATTTCTGGATGACAAAGCCTTACGCAAACAAGTCATGAGTATTGAAACCGATAGTACACCACTTGAAGATCCTAAAAATCCAGATACTTGCAATGCTTTTGCTATTTATGCTTTATTGGCAAATGAAGAACAATTAGCAGCAATGCGAGCTAATTATCTAGGCGGCAATTACGGTTACGGTCACGCCAAACAAGCCTTGTTTGAATTGATTTGCGAAACCTTTAAAACCGAAAGAGAAAAATACAATTACTACATGAGCAATCTTAACGAGGTAGATGCACTTTTAAAAATTGGTGCTCAAAAAGCATCGGCCGTGGCCAATGGAGTGCTAGCAAAAGTGCGTGAAAAACTAGGATTCGAAATATAATTACCTTTCTAAGATAACCGCGGATTCGCAGATTATAGTAATATATAATCTGCGAATATGCGGTACAATACAATTTAAAATGGCGCGAAGTCAGAGACATTCGCGCAGCAGCCCGCAGTTTTTAAGAACGTTTTTTGTGAATACTTCGAGCAGCTGGTAATACCATTCAAGATATAAACTCATTAAAATAAAAAATGAACAGAGAATTATATATCAATACAATTAAAAAAGAATGTGCCTTTCTTGAACAAGAAGGGTACATTTTCAATCAAATAGAAAACAATATTTATTACACAAAGGATTCAGAAAGAGAAGGTTGTAGGATTAGTTTTAGTTGGTTGGAGTATGGCGATAAATTTGATTCATACGGTATATCTGCTGAAAAGCGGTTTAACATAATTGAACAGGAAATACAAAAAATATTAGGTGGTAGTTTGTTAAATTATTACACCATTCATAAAAGTCCTTTAGTTGACTATATTCCTAATTGTTTAAAATTTTCAGGAACAGAAAATAAAAACTGTTTTATAACTAATTCTGTTAATGATATTGAATTATTTGCTGAATTAATTAAGGAATTTTATTCGAAAACAGCATTTGATTTTTTTGAAAGCTACAAAAATATTGATACTGTAAATAGGCAACTAAAAGAGTTGTTAGAAGCAAAAAAAATCCAAGCCCTTCTAACTTCTTCAATGGGAAATACAACGATTCTAAGGTTTTATGTTATTGCAATTGTCTGCATGAATAATCCGATAAAGGATTTTTTCAAAGAAACTTATTTTCCATATATAGAGAGTAGTTTAGATAATGAAATTAATAAGATAGAATCAGATAGGTTTAAACTCCTCCAAAAAAATCTCCTATTGATTTAACATCAAATTTAGAACCCCCGATGGCTCGGATATGACGAGCATTCTCGATATTGATAGCGCGGAATTACTTCGTCAGTTCGCTATCGCTCGGGTGCATTCCGTGCCCACAATCAAAGTCAAATAATACAAGTAAAAACAAAAAAGCAACAATTTTACTTGTTGCTTTTTTGTTTTGAAATTTCCAGCTGGCGATATGTCTCTGCACACGATAGCGAGGATTTGCAATCCGTGCCCACAAAGTTCCCACTGGTGCTCGTTTGCAACGAGTGCCTACTTACCTTCTAAAAAGATTCGTAGCGTTTGCAACGCGGCAACCCGCAATCAAAGTCAAATAATACAAGTAAAAACAAAAAAAGCAACACCTAAAATTGTTGCAACGTTTACCCAATCGCGCGGATATATCTCCCAGCTGCTAGAAGTATTCTAAAAAAACGTTCTTAAAACGGTGGGCTGCTGCGCGAATGACCTTACTCTACTAATAGTAAATAAGTTATCATTCGGGTTATGCAAAGAATCATGACTTTGAGTTTTTTTTTTTAAAGTTCTTAAAAAAGATAAACGCGATAAAATTCTCACGACCTTTTCTTGTAAATACTTTTAAAATGATTGGCTTATCAAAATGTATAAAAAACTACATAATAACAGTTTGGCTATTCTCTAATTTATTTGTTTTCTTCAAGTAGAACTTATAAATTGATAAGCAGATCTGTAGATTTTATATTACGCTTTTCCAAAAAGTCGGGAGACTTTTATTATGCTTACGTAATGAATATCAATTCATGATACTTCAAAGAGCTGGTATTTAATACATAATGATAGAATGTAAGATACTAAAATATTTTTATACATTTACCGAAAATAACCCAATTTCATGAAAACAGTACATCTATTTAAGAATAGAATTATGATAATTCTATTCTTAAATTTTTTTATATTTAGTGCAAAGTCACAAGTTGTAAAATTAGATATTAATGGTAATTTCACTATCCAGGGAAATAACTCCACTTATTGGAAATACAGATATAAAGCAACTGGAAGCAATGACGAAACTTATTCAGCATTAATTTATTCAGCTAATATTTCAACGATTAAACTCAATCCGTTTATTTCGTGGGATTTTAGCAGAAATTTTCATAGTATTTTTGCGCAAGCTGGTGCGTGGGAAGACTATTTTACGATAAATTCAGATTATGCTGCTATTTCAAAATCTGTAGGATATAGTTTTAATTTTAATACTTCTGCTATAGCTGAAGGTTGGCGTGGGTATAGAATACAAAACACAACGGAAAACTCAAATAGTAATATTTTAGAAACCAACGTTTTGGCTAATGGTTCTACAGGTAAATCTGTGTATATGGGATGGTACTATAACTATGGATTAATATTAGTATCGCCAAAATTAAATGATCTTGCAGCAGATAAAAAATTTTCAATATATGCTAATGGTTTTCAAGGAAATTATCCCCTTGTTTTGGGTACAGTTACTGATCCTTATGATCCTACTACTTTCCATCCATTAAAAACAGTGATGCTTACTGGTGGTACATTTAATAAAATAGAAGTTTTCTTAAATAATTATAACGGTCAAGATAAATACATCGCAATAAAAAATATGGGTGCTACTGGTGATATTTACCTAGATGATTTTAGTTATGATCAATCTGTAAATTGTTATGACAATACTAATTTAAGTGTGAGCAATGTCAGCGAAGATAAGGCAATAGTGAATTTTAATGCTGATACTGCTCAAACTAGCTGGGAATTACATTTGAAAGACATCACACGTGATATTACACAAACAATTAATATTAGTACAAATAAGAACTATATACTTGAAAACTTAGTAGGCAATACAAACTATGAAGTAAAAGTTAGGGCAAATTGCGCCCCAGGTTTATACTCAAACTGGACACCTGTCCAAACTTTTAGAACTTCATGCTCCACAATATCTAGTGGATATAAAACCTCTTTTTTGGAAACCCCTTTTTTTAATCCTTGTTGGACAAAATTAGAAAGTGGAGCTTCTATTGATCAAGCGCCATTAATAGGTCATACCCTGAAGCCAAGAACTGGAAGTAGATACATTAGCATGGTGAATAAAGTTACTTCTAACACACAAAAATCTTTCATTATAACACCGTATATTACTGATTTAGATAATACAAAAAGCATTAAGTTTTTCTTAATCAGTGATGTTGATGGATCCGCTTATAACAAAAACTCCTTGACTATTGGCACTATGTCAAATCCAGATGATGCAGGTACATTTATAGCACTCAAAACTATTTTACCTACTGAAATTAATGAAATCAATGGCTACAAAACTAATGACTACTGGAAAGAACATATTGTTTATTTAGATAATTACAATGTCACTAATAATCATCATTATATTGCAATCAAACAAAATAATTTAGACTCCAATAGCTCTAGATTTAATATAGATGATTTTACATACGAGTCAATACCCGCGTGTAAAGAACCTGTAAATCTTAAACTAATAAAATCTGATTTTGAATCTGCAAAAATAAGTTGGGAAAACAACAATACTCCAAACAATGAAGAATGGGAAATTCAATACGGAGTTTCTGGTTTTGCAATTGGAAACGGAATAACAGTCTCTAGTACATCAACAGTATCCACAATAAGCAATTTATCTAGTTTTACAAATTATGACTTTTATGTAAGAAGCAAATGTGGAACTAATTATAGTAATTGGTCTGACAAAGGAGTTTTTAAAACAAAATGCACTGGAGTTACAACTGGATATGCCTACGATTTTGAAAATGATAGTTTTAATTTGAACACTTGTTGGTCAAGAACAACGCCAGATATAAGAGATAGATTTTATAGTCCAGATGCGTTTATTAATTATACTACACCACCATATGGAGGTTCATCTACTGCGCATTCTGGAACAAAATTAATAATGATTAATGGTTTTAAAAATAGTCCAGACGTACTAGTAAATGAAAAATCTATTTTAGTAACTCCGAGACTTCTTGATTTAAATAATGAACGAAAAATTTCTTTTTGGGCTTATGTTCCATCAGACAGTTATTCTACATTAACATCAATTCAAATTGGAACTTTGTCAGATCCTGAAGATTATAGCACTTTTGTTCCTTATGAAAGCATTACGACTGGATTTGCAATAAATCAATGGAAAAATTACTCTGTAGATTTTTCAAATTATTATGGTACTAATAAATTTATTGGCATAAGAATGTTTAATAGTAATACAAGTAATTATTTACTATTCATAGACGATTTTGTCTATACCGATAATCAATGTTCGCGTCCAAGTTCCTTGACAGCTGCTCAAAATGGTGCTAGCAGTGCTACGTTAACTTGGAAAACAAACAATAATAATCCCATTAACTGTGAAATTGAATATGGACCAATAGGGTTTACACCCGGAGCCGGTACACTTTTAACAACTACAAGCTTACCATTGGAAATACCTAATTTAAATTTAAACACTAAATACCAATATAGAGTTAGAAACATCTGTACTACTAATATTGTAAACTGGAGTAATTTATATGAGTTTAAAATATCGTGTACAGTAAATGCTCCTTTTACAGAAAATTTTGATCAATATCCCGCTTCAAATGGATATCTTATTCCTAACTTTTGCTGGAGTACAAACGAAAATTCTAATGAGAATATTTATGCTGGAGTAGGAAGATATCATTTTACAAATTTTAACAGCGCACCAAATTCAGGTTATTTTTACAATTCTAATGATACAAATAAACCTACTTATTTTATATCTCCCTATTTAGGTGATTTTACTAATACGAAGCGAGTTAAATTTTGGATAAATAAAAATAATAGTAGCTCACCACAGGTTGTTACCATTGGAACTTTGTCAAACCCCTTAGACTTAACAACATTTTCGCCATATCAAATTTTAGATACTGCTAATATGCCTGCTTATGGAAAAGAAATAAATGTAGATTTTACTAATTATGTGGGTACAAATAAGCATGTAGCCTTTAAATTAGCCGGTAGTGACTTTTCAAACACTTATAATATTGATGATTTTAGATATTTAGATCAAAACAACTGCATAGAACCAATTAATATCCAGTTTTTAAACATCTCGAGTAATTCTGCATTAGTTAAATGGGACAATACTAATGGCGAGAATGTTGTTATAGAATATGGTATTACTGGGTTTACCCAAGGAACAGGCATCACTGTTAATAGTAATTTAAATGAAGTTTTAATTACAAATTTACAATCATCAACAAAATATGATTTTTATTTTAAAACTACTTGTGCGTCTGGCGAATCTATAATAGTAGGTCCTAAAAATTTTACGACAACATGTGATATAAAACAATTACCATGGATTGAAAATTTTAATAGTTTATCACAATATGGAAATAATTTACTCCCTACTTGTTTTAGTAGACTTGAGGGTGGAACTATTACTTCATACAATAGTCCACTTCTTTTGAAAACTGATTTTTATAATGGGGATCACACCTTAAATGGCAATGGAGATAACACTTATCTATGGATTAATAGTTTTACTGGCCCAAGTGGTTACACAGGAATTATATCTCCAACCTTCAATTTAAAAGCGGGAACTACTTATAAATTTAGTTTAGATGCTAGAAAATCTTACGAATATGATGCACAGAATCTTCGCATGTATGTCGGAAGAGGAAATATGATGCACTATATGGAAACGGAACTTAGCAGAATAGGCCTATTGAGTGAATATAGATACCATTCAAATAGTTTTATTTTTACACCTATCATCTCGGGTGATTATAGTTTTATTCTTCAAGCACAAGCTTCTGGATCTACAAATATGATATTAGATAATTTTGAATTGAAAGAAGCTTATACAAACATTATTACAAATAACAGTGAAATATTTGATTTTCAAAATAGTGCAAACAATAAATTAATTGTAGAAAATACTAAAAATAGTTTGGCCACAATTCAATCAGAAGTAAATAGTAGTACAAATAAATTACTGAAAATGGCTGGTTCTAATTCTTCGTCCGTTCCATGGATGTCGAATCAAATCAACACTTGGCTAAGTAATCAAAATAATATTACTAAAGTTAATATGAAAATAAACGCCTCAGGAATGACGAGTTTATTTATGTCCTTCGATTTAAAACAAACATTTAATGAAAGCAGTGATGAATCTATGTTTAGAGTAGTTGTAAACGGTAACGTTATTGGAGATGTACTAAAACCAAATTCAATGAATTTAGATCCAATGCGTACTTTACATTACGATTTAACACCTTATGTAGGCGGATCTATTTCTATTTCTCTTCAGCATATTGGGAAATCAGCAGTAAATATTGGTGATCACGCCTATTTAGATAATTTAAAATTTAACCAAACATCACTGTTATCAATTTATGAAAATAATTTTATTGGACTCAAATATTATCCAAACCCCGTATCTAATATTTTAAATATTGAAAATAATTATATCATTAATGATATAGAAATCATATCAGTAACGGGTCAGTCAATTTTTAAACAAAGCTATAACGCTAACAAAGTAAGTATTGACACAAAAAAATTATCTAATGGGATATATTTTGTAAAAATTACTTCAGAAAATAAAATCAAGGTTATTAAGATAATTGTCTCATCATAAAAATTAATTAAAAAACGTTTTCTTCAGAAGGCGAATGTTATCTTAAGTTTGATTAGTTGATTAGTTAATTTGATAAATAAAAACTATTCTTAAAAACGAGCTCTTGGATATGCAAAATTTTCTTTCTTAAAACTTCGCGAGCTTTTGTACACGACCGCTTATATGAAAAATTTTAAAAATACGAGAGATCGGGAATTACAAAAAAATGTAACAGAATATTAAAGCACGTTAAACATAAACAGCTCGTATCATTTTATCCTTTTGGGAATTAAAAAATTAGAACTCCATAGATTAAACACTATTTCTTACGAGTAAAAGTCAACTGCTTTAACATTTTTTTAAATCGAACGCCAGGTCTAAAAACAATAGAGGCAGCAGTAACGTTTTTCGCAGAAACCCCTTCGGCTGATGAGCTTGCTGTACCTTTTACACTTACTTGAAACGTACCTAATTGACCAAGTCTTACAATTTTTCCATCGTCTAAAGCTTTGGAAACGGTATTGACTAAACTGATAATTACGGCATGGCAGTCCGTTTCTGTTAAGGTTGTGCTCATTGAAATTTGCTCTGTTAAATCGTCTAAATTTACTTCACCCGTTTGAATGGCTCTAGGATAATACAACATAGGTTGTGCGGGTTGTCTAGGATTTGTTTTACCAGCTGCAGTGATATGTATTGCCATAATGGAATGTTTTTGTAGTTTTTTTAAAGCGCTCTTTACAAAACTACTAATTTGTTTTGATAGGTTCTACAAACAACCATGGTCATTTTAATAAACTACGACGGTCACATTATTAATTGACCAAGGCCACATCAAAAAACAACCGCGGTCATTTTGAAAAATCAACAATAAAAATTCACAAAACGGTCTATAAAAAAAACAGCTGTTGAGATTAAAGTCTGCAAACGTTATTTGTTTGTTTAGCGAGTCTAATTTTTTATAATATTGAATTAATTAGATCAAAATTAACTCACAAAATAGTACAACATTGAATGGTAGTACTTATTATATACTGTCAATACCAAATAATTTTAAACTACTGTGATTGAATAAAAGGAGAAAACGGATCAGATTAAAAAGAAACATTCTATTAAATAAAGTAGTAATTATGAAAATATTATTCTTTTTTGAATTAAAGAACTTACATTTGCAACCGTTAAAGATTTATGAAATAGTAGTCAAATCTCTTAAGGGAAAGGTTTTTTCATAAAAATATATAATTTATTTTATATAATTATAAAATTCCAGAAATGATATTTGTCTATAATTAACAAAAATTGTTTTCAAAACGAATAGCTAAATACTTACTATAATTAAAATTAAAGCATAAAAACTTTGACCACATAATTTTAAAAA